>CAYYVJ010000023.1:2422-4207 GCA_964475115.1 uncultured Lachnospiraceae bacterium | reverse complement strand
TAGCAAATAAAAACACTCTCAAAAGTAGGTTTAAAACATGACAGGCTGCCACTAAAGTGACAGCCTGTCAGCGTTATATAACGTGCGTTAAATTATAATCTTATTTAATCCATGCTCCATTTGCGTTTACTCGATACCCATCAGGAGTTACTGTATTTGCAGCCATTTGGCCATTTGAATACATATAATACCATACTTTGTTTATTTCTTTCCAGCCAGTAGCCATATCACCACTAGGATTTAGGAAGTACCATTTACCGCCTGTAAGCTTCCAGCCAGTAGCCATGTCACCACCTGGATTTAGGAAGTACCATTTACCACCAGTCTGTTTCCAACCAGTAGCCATGTCACCATCGCCATTTAGGAAGTACCATTTACCGCCTGTCTGTTTCCAGCCAGTAGCCATATCACCACCACTATTTAAGTAGTACCATGTGCGTCCAAGCTCTAGCCAACCAGTTTCCATATATCCATTCACATCAAAGTAAAACCATTTACTGCCTACTTTTTTCCAAGTAGTATTGGGGTTAAATCCTCTTTCGTCAATAAAATACCAGCCATTAGAGTCTTTCCCCCAAGAACCATTTATTTTATCTTTATTTACGCTATCATCCGTGTTCACATCACCACGAGTGGATGTATTTACAAATACAAAGGTGCTAAAACTAGTAGTAGAAAAAGTAATAGTACTACCGGAATTCTTTCTAGGTCTTATAATCTCATAATCACCATCGATACCATCAAAGTAATGAAGAATATATAGATCAGTCGTAGAGATACCAGTAGGTGGCTTCATGGTAATGGTAATAGGGAAATCTAAATCATCACCTGATGCGAATCTACTTACAATATCAATTTCAATAGATGCAGATCTTTTTACATCATCATCCAAATCATATTCAAGGTCACGAGTACGTTTTGTTTTCCCATCTAGAAATTCGAGACGAAGTGAATTTTCTTTAGAGTCATCCACATTTAAAGCCGTACCCACAATATCCATAGAGGAATCAGATACTTTACTTGAGTCAATAATAGGGTTTCTCATTTCAATCTTATTTTTTTCAGCATATTTTTTCTCTAAGTCTTTCACATGCTTAAGTGAGCTACTATTTTCCATAAGCAGTTCTCTCATATCTTCGATATCCATATTTGTTTCAAATAAAATACCTTTGCCGCCAGTATTGTAGCCCTCAATATCGCTAAAGGTCACATCTTTTAAATTGCTAATATCATCTTTATCAAAGTTTGTTTTACTGGAATCAACTGTGTATTTATAAGAAGAAACAGTATCTAGATAAGCTCTTATATCCATTTCTAAAATGGAATCAGTCTCATCCCACATAGGTTCAAGTAGGATTTTGCTTCCATCCTTTGTTACGGTAAACGTAGGGTCTGTAGAGCCATCTACCTGAATCTTTATCGTTGTAAAAGATTTGCTAGAACTTCCTTTGTATAGCTCAATCGTATAAGTAGAAGATTTTGCTAAAGAAGTATCTACCTCTATGATACCATCCGTAGGCACATTTCTTTTGCTAGTTGAAGCTTGTGCAGGAAAAGCTAGCACAGTTAATAGGAAGCACATGATCATAAAAGTAGTAAATATTTTCAAACTCTTGATTTTTCTAAAAATCTTAAACATAAAATCCCTCCAATGTTATTCAATGCGTACATAAATATATGCACTTAAGTTAAACTTTTTTCTTTTCCTATATTGTATTAAATTTCCAGTTATAAGTCAAACTAAGTACATGAAAAAGAGTAGCAAAAATGTACCAGGTACACTTA
>CAYYVJ010000023.1:0-2322 GCA_964475115.1 uncultured Lachnospiraceae bacterium | reverse complement strand
GATGCATTTTATAAATAAAAATAGCATAGATTGTCCAAGAGGAATATAAATATTGGGGAATCAATAAGGCTTTATGAGAATAGAAAAGAAAATTGGACTTTATTACATAATTTATACGTTACTTTTTGTATTTGTTTCTATAGGTATCTTCTTTGTGTTTATAAGGGAGAGAAGGTCTTTTATCTGGATACATGATGGATATGAGCAAAATTTTCCGATGTTTTGTTATATGAGTGAATATTATAAGAATATCCTTAGTGAATTCATAGCGACTGGAACATTAACATTTCCTATGATAGATTTAAGTCTTGGCTTTGGAGTAGATATTATATCTACTTTGAATTTCTATGTGTTTGGAGACCCACTTCTTTTATTCACTGTATTTTTTCCTAAGGAACAGATAGAGAGTACTTATCATGTTTTTATTTTATTGCGGCTTTATTTAGCAGGAGCAGCATTTTCATCTTTTTGCTTCTATCATAAAAGAGAAGATTTTTCAATCTTAGTAGGCTCACTTGTATATGTATTTTGTGGATATGCCTTGTTTGGTGTAATTCGCCACCCACATTTTGCTACTCCTATGATATACCTTCCCTTATTATTAATGGCAGTGGATCAATTATTAAAAGAGAAGAAGAGCTATTTCTTTAGCTTTATCGTTTTTTTAATTGCACTTACTAATTTTTATTATCTCTACAAATTAACCATAATAGCAATCGTATATGGAAGTATTCGTTTCTATCAAATATATCAAGAGAAATGGAAAAAGAATTTTCTTTCTATCCTTATAAGAGTAGCTATTTACTATCTGCTGGGAGTTTCCATGTCGGCAGTAATCTTACTACCCTCTATTATGGGATATTTAAAGAACCCAAGGGCAGGTTCCTTAGCAGGATTAACAGATTCCTTACTGCATTATGATTTTTCCTATTATGAAAATGTATTGTTTGGATTCCTAACCCCCATGAATAACTCAGATTATTGGACCGTGTTAAACTTTGCTTCCATTGTGCCAATCGCTATCGTGCTACTGTTTTTGGAAAAGAAAAAACATGGAATTTTAAAGATTGGATTTCTAATGTGTCTTATGGGAATATGTATTCCTTACATAGGCCGTATGATGAATGGGTTTGGATATGTGACCAATCGTTGGGTATTTGCCTTTAGCTTTGTGCTGGCAATTATTGTTGTATGGATGATGCCATCTATGCAAAAGATTAGCTTTCGGAAAATTAATGTTATCAATATCATCTTAATCCTTACTATGATTTATGCAATGATTCATATAAAATATAAAAACATCTACACTGCTGTTGGAGTGGGATCTATTTTACTTACTAGTGGAGGCTTATTTCTTGCAAAAAAACTTAGTAAAGTAATAATTCTCTTTATGGTAATAGCTTCCCTTTGGTTAAATGCCTATTTTCTCTATGCTCCTGAATATGGAAATTACGCAAATGAATACCTTGAGTCAGCTACCGTATTTAAAGAAATGGACAGTACACCTTATGGATTAACAAAATTTCTAGAAAAGGATGAATTTTATCGGGTAAGTGCCTCGGAGATGACTGCAACTAATCTATCCTTGTCATTAAAATTCTATGGAAACAATTCTTACTATAGCATTAATGATCAGCGTATCTATGATTACTTTACACAGCTAGAATTTGGCTCCCTTCAATTTGCCCATCGTTTTCTAGGGTTAAATGGAAGAACCATAGCAGAAGCTTTGGCTTCTACTAAATATTATATAGTAGCAGAAGGGGAAGAAGCTCTTGTTCCATATGGCTATAGATTGTTAAAGAGGATAGAGAGACCAGAGTATAACAGAGTAGACCTGATATACGAAAATGAATATGCCTTGCCACTAGGATATACTTATGACTCCTATATCACTTATAGCGAGTATGAGAGGCTCAATTCCTTTGAAAAACAACAGGCCATGCTACAAGCAGCGGTGATAAAAGATAGGTATGCTAATGGGACTAAGCTTACTCATGGAAATATTATATTAAAAGGAGAAGAAATCCCCTTCCAGATAGGGGCAGTGGATGGCATAACTTATGAAGCAGAATCTGATACTTTAATAGTGGAAAATGCAGGTGGAACACTTCAGTTGCTTTTTAATGGTATGGAGAATTCTGAAAGCTATATTAGACTAGAAGATTTCAGTATCGATGGTAGTGGATTAGAAATAATACTTGGAAGAGTCTATGCTAATGGGGATACTCGATATTTTTGGTCTACTAGTAAAGAGAACAGCTTTGATTCAGGTAGTTTTCCATTAGGAGATATACAAATATATAGCCTAGCAATGGATTC
>CAYYVJ010000022.1:0-25688 GCA_964475115.1 uncultured Lachnospiraceae bacterium | reverse complement strand
TGAAGGCAATAAAGATGCCATTAGCGCAAGAATTGCTCAAATCAAAGCTCAAATTGAAGAAACTACTTCTGATTTTGATAGAGAAAAATTACAAGAGAGACTTGCAAAATTAGCAGGTGGAGTAGCTGTTATTCGTGTGGGTGCAGCAACTGAAACAGAAATGAAAGAAAATAAATTACGTATGGAAGATGCTTTGGCAGCAACAAGAGCAGCGGTAGAAGAAGGAATTATAGCAGGTGGTGGATCTGCATATATTCATGCTGCAAAAGAAGTTGCTAAAATGGCAATGTCATTAGAAGGCGATGAGAAAACAGGTGCTAATATCATTCTTAAATCTTTAGAAGCTCCTTTATTCTGTATTTCAGCTAATGCTGGACTTGAAGGTTCTGTTATCGTAAATAAAGTGAAAGAACAAAAAGTTGGAGTAGGCTTTGACGTATTGAAAGAAGAATATGTAGATATGGTAGTAGCAGGTATTCTTGATCCTGCAAAAGTTACAAGAAGTGCTCTTCAAAATGCTACAAGTATAGCTTCTACTCTATTAACTACAGAATCTGTTGTAGCAAACATAAAAGAAGATGTTCCTGCTATGCCAGCTGGTGGTGGAATGGGTATGATGTAATGGCAGAATTATATACGGAGTGGATTGTTAAGAAAAAAGCACCAGTATATACTATTCCAGCCAAGATTGCCATGATTGTATTAACAGCGATACCTGCCCTTTTAACTATAACAGGGATTGTATGGTGGATGATAATTCCAACCGTAATATTTGGATATCTTACTTATAGACTTTTTTTGAATTGGGATTTAGAGTATGAGTATGTATTTGTAAAAGGTGAGTTAGATATTGATAAAATCATGGGAAAAGCAAGACGTAGAAGATGCATTAGCATTGATATAGAAAATATTGAAATAATTGCGCCAGAAGATTCTCATTTATTAGATAGTTATAAAAATAAAAAAAGTAAACAAATGGATTTCTCTTCTGGTATCAAAGAAAATAAAAGATATGTAGCATTTGGAAATTATAAAAATGAGTCAACTTGTATTATATTTGAACCAAATGAAAAAATGCTTGATAATATGAAATCAATGGCTCCAAGAAAAGTGAATCTATAACATAAGTGGGAAAGCTCTCAGAGCTTTCCCACTTATGTTATAAGGCCTTCGGCGGTGTAGGTGACGCACGAAGGAAATAAGTCATTGAAGTACCTGTGCTTTAACACTAGAGTTTTGCAAGTAAAACTCTTTCAACAAAGTTCACAAAATTAATATGAATATGTTAGTAAACATGCCTTGACATGATTATATAATTTTGTTAAACTTGAGAAACTAACAAATCACTGGGAACAGTGAACATTACTATTTGAACATAAGCAGCTGTACTAAGCCAAAGTTAAATGAGGCAGCACAGAAGCTTATGTTCAAATTTTAATATTACAACTAACAATCTCGATAAAGGAAAAGAAAGTGAGGATATAAAATGGGTAAAATAATAGGTGACGGCATTACATTTGATGACGTACTCTTGGTACCAGCTTATTCAGAAGTGATTCCCAATCAAGTTAATTTATCAACAAGTTTAACCAAAAATATTAACCTTAACATACCACTTATGAGTGCAGGTATGGATACTGTAACAGAGCATAGAATGGCAATTGCTATGGCTAGACAGGGTGGTATTGGTATTATTCATAAAAACATGTCTATCGAAGAACAAGCGAGTGAAGTAGACAAAGTAAAACGTTCTGAGAATGGAGTTATTACAGATCCCTTCTATCTATCACCAGACCACACTCTTGGAGATGCCAATGATTTAATGGGCAGATACCGTATTTCAGGTGTTCCTATAACAGTAGGAAAGAAGCTTGTAGGTATTATTACAAATCGTGATTTAAAATTCGAAACTGACTTTTCCAAAAAAATATCAGAATCTATGACATCTGAAGGTTTAATTACAGCAAAAGAAGGTATTACTCTTGAGGAAGCAAAACAAATTCTTAGAAAAGCAAGAAAAGAAAAACTTCCAATCGTAGATGACAACTTTAATTTAAAAGGTTTAATTACAATCAAAGATATTGAAAAGCAGATAAAATATCCTCTTTCTGCAAAGGATGAGCAAGGCAGACTTCTTTGTGGAGCAGCAGTAGGTATTACTGCAAATGTATTAGAACGTGTAGAAGCATTAGTAGAGGCAAAGGTAGATGCTGTAGTATTAGATTCTGCCCATGGACATTCTGCTAATGTAATTAAAGCAATTAAAATGATCAAAGAAAAATTCCCAGAATTACAAGTAATAGCAGGAAATGTTGCAACAGGAGAGGCTACAAAAGCTTTAATTGAAGCAGGAGCAGATGCAGTTAAGGTGGGAATCGGACCTGGTTCTATTTGTACAACACGTGTTGTTGCAGGAATTGGTGTTCCTCAAATAAGTGCCATTATGGATGCTTATAATGTGGCGAAGGAATATGGAATTCCTATTATCGCTGATGGTGGTATCAAATATTCAGGAGATATAACAAAGGCGATTGCAGCTGGTGGAAATGTATGTATGATGGGAAGTATTTTTGCAGGTTGTGATGAGAGTCCAGGAACATTTGAACTTTACCTGGGAAGAAAGTATAAAGTTTATCGTGGTATGGGTTCAATAGCAGCTATGGAAAATGGAAGTAAGGATCGATATTTCCAAACGGATGCTAAGAAATTAGTTCCAGAGGGAGTAGAAGGTCGTGTAGCATATAAAGGAACTGTTGAAGATACAGTATTCCAATTAATAGGTGGACTTAGATCTGGTATGGGTTACTGTGGAGCAGCTACGATTGATGACTTACAAGAAAGTGCTCAGTTCGTTAAAATATCCGCAGCTTCTCTTAAAGAAAGTCACCCACATGATATTCATATTACAAAAGAGGCTCCAAACTATAGCTTTGACGAATAAGCTTCTATTTTCCTATAGGTGAAGCATAAAATAAAAAGATAGAAAGCTAGAAAGAGAAGGGTATAAATATGAAAGCAGAGAAATCAAGCCCTGTTGGACTTAGTACATTTACACTAAAGTTAATTGCAGTTATTTCTATGGCTATCGATCATACGGGAGCAGTCTTGTTTCCGAGCAACATTGTTTTGAGAATGATTGGTCGCTTGGCATTTCCCATTTATACCTTTTTACTTGTAGAGGGTTTTTTCCATACAAGAGACGCAAAGAAATATGTTATTCGATTAGGGATATTTGCTTTAATCTCTGAAGTTCCTTTTGATTTAGCGTTTTATGGAAGTCCCTTTTTCTATGGACATCAAAATGTCTTTTTTACACTATTTTTAGGCATGGTTGTATTGATACTCATGAAGAATTTTAAACATAGTTATATGGCATTTATAGCATTCTTTATCATGAGTATTATTGCAGAACTATTGCATACAGACTACGGTGCTTTTGGAATACTTTTAATCGCTTTCTTTTATGCATTTAGGGAAAAAGATATTTTGAAAACTGTTTCTGTTACAGGAGCCAATATTTTATTGGCAGGAGGAATTCAATCACTTGCATCTCTTTCTATGCTTCCCATTTTGTTTTATAATGGAAAGAAAGGACCAACTCTAAAATATGTGTTTTATGCTTTTTATCCAGTGCATTTATTGGTCCTA
This sequence comes from uncultured Lachnospiraceae bacterium, assembly GCA_964475115.1. Classification (GTDB taxonomy): domain Bacteria; phylum Bacillota; class Clostridia; order Lachnospirales; family Lachnospiraceae; genus CAYYVJ01. The sequence continues at coordinate 22,040 of CAYYVJ010000022.1, read as the reverse complement.
TACATAATAAGTACGTTATAGTGGAAACAGTTGTCACCTAATATGTGACAACTGTTTTTTTACTTTATGGAAAGTTATTAGAATCTTTCCGCAAAGAGCATGTATCCAGTGAAATCTGGTGTTATTAAAAAACATATAACTGGTCATATAAATATATCCAGTTGAATGCTATAATGTGACCAATATCAAAATGAAATAAGAATACAAAAGGGATGGTGGTATTGAAGATGAAATATAATTCAACAATTTTAAAATTAGCTCAAACAGCCTTGCTTGCCGCTTTATGTTATGTGGCATTTGCATACTTAAAGATTCCGATTCCTCTACCAGGTGGAGATGCTGTGGCATTGCACATCGGAAATGCGTTTTGCGTACTAGCAGCGCTTTTACTTGGGGGCGTATACGGTGGACTTGCTGGTTCCATAGGGATGACCATAGCAGACTTAATGGATCCTGTTTACATTAGTTCTGCACCAAAGACATTTGTTTTGAAATTCTTTATTGGATTAATAACAGGCATAATTGCTCATAAGATTGCAAAGATAACAAAAACAGAAGATAGAAAATATATTTTTAAATGGACTCTTATTGCATCAATTGCTGGACTTACCTTTAATGTTATATTTGATCCGATTGTAGGATATTTTTATAAAAGGTATATTTTAGGCACAAATGCAGAACTTTCAGCTATTCTAGCTAAATGGGCGGCAGGAGCCACATTTGTTAATGCTGTTGTTTCAGTTGTTTTAGTGGTGTTTCTATATATGGCTTTACGCCCGACTTTAAAAAAGGCTGGTTTATTCCCTATACCTGGAATCGGAAAATAGTGACTAGTTTGTGACTACCGATTGTATTTAAAAGTTTTTTGGTATATAATTAGAAAACGAGAAAACTTATAAGTAGGAGTGAAAAAAATGAGTCAAAAAGTAAGAACGAGGTTTGCACCAAGTCCTACAGGAAGAATGCATGTAGGAAATCTTAGAACGGCTTTATACGCATATTTAATTGCAAAACATGAAGAGGGAGACTTTTTGTTAAGAATAGAAGATACAGATCAAGAGCGCTTTGTAGAAGGGGCTCTTGAGATAATTTATCGAACTCTTGCAAAGACAGGACTTGTTCATGATGAAGGGCCAGATAAAGACGGTGGAGTAGGTCCTTATGTACAAAGTGAGAGACAGGCAGAAGGTATTTATTTAGAGTATGCAAAAAAGTTAATTGAAAAAGGTGAAGCTTACTACTGTTTTTGTGATAAAGAGCGTTTGGCTTCTTTAAAAACAGAAGTAGTAGAAGGAAAAGAAATCATTGTTTATGATAAGCATTGTCTACATTTGAAAAAAGAAGAAGTAGAAGCTAATTTAGAAGCTAAAATTCCATATGTTATTCGTCAGAATAACCCAACAGAAGGGACTACTACATTTTCTGATGAAATCTATGGAGATATTAGTGTAGATAATTCTGAGTTAGATGATATGATTTTGATGAAATCCGATGGATTTCCAACATATAACTTTGCCAATGTTGTAGATGACCATTTAATGGGAATCACTCATGTGGTAAGAGGAAATGAATACTTATCCTCTTCTCCAAAATACAATCGATTATATGAAGCATTTGGTTGGGAAGTACCTATTTATGTACATTGCCCTCTTATTACAGATGAAAATCACAAGAAATTGAGTAAAAGAAGTGGACATTCTTCTTATGAAGATTTACTTGACCAAGGATTCTTGACAGAAGCCATTGTAAACTTTGTGTCTTTGCTTGGGTGGAGCCCAGAAGATAATCGTGAAATTTTCTCTTTGGAAGAGCTAGTAAAAGAATTTAATTATCATAATCTAAGTAAATCACCAGCAGTTTTTGATATAGTAAAACTCAAGTGGATGAATGGCGAATATATGAAAGCTATGGATTTTGATAAGTTTTATTCTATGTCAGAGCCTTATATAAAAGAAACGATTACAAAAGAGATGGATCTTAAAAAGATTGCTTCTTTAATAAAAACTAGGATTGAAGTATTCCCAGATATTAAAGAGCAGATAGATTTCTTTGAGGAACTTCCAGAATATGATATTGAAATGTATACTCATAAAAAAATGAAAACGAATGCTGAGACATCTCTTGAGGTGTTAAAAGAATTTTTACCAATTCTAGAAAAGCAAGAAGATTATAGTAATGATGCATTATACGGACTTTTGACTGCTTATGTCCAGGAAAAAGGTGTGAAAAATGGTTATGTAATGTGGCCTATCCGTACTGCAATCTCTGGCAAGCAAAATACTCCTGGTGGAGCTACAGAGATTATGGAGTTATTAGGTAAGGAAGAATCATTAAAAAGAATTAAAGTTGGTATTGATAAATTAAGTTAGTAAAGATTGACACATCTAAAGAGGTATCTATGAGTTTTAATGAAGCACAATCTATAGCAATTAATCATAATAAGGGGCCCATGCTAGTATTAGCGGGTCCCGGTTCTGGTAAAACCCTAGTTATTACAAGACGAACTAAAAAATTAATAGAAGAATATGGTGTTAACCCATCTGAAATTTTAGTAATCACCTTTACAAAAGCGGCTGCTAATGAAATGCAACAAAGGTTTTTTAAGCTTATGGACAATAATAAGCCACCTGTAACCTTTGGTACGTTTCACGGAGTCTTTTTTAAGATACTCAAATATGCTTACGGGTTAAATGGCTCCAATATAATAAGAGAAGAACAAAGGCTCCAATTCCTGAGGGAAATCATAGGGAGATTAGAGCTTGAATTAGATGATGAGTCCGATTTTATTTCTGGTATTACAAGTGAAATTAGCCTTGTAAAGGGCGAAATGATGGATTTAAATCATTACTATTCTACGAACTGTTCAGAGGATGTATTTAAAAAGATTTACACAAGCTATGATGAGAAACTTAGGCGGAGCAGTCTAATTGACTTTGACGATATGCTTGTACTTACATATGAGTTATTTAAAGCAAGAGCGGATATTCTTTTAGCTTGGCAAAAGAAATTCAAATATATATTAATCGATGAATTTCAGGATATTAATAAAATACAATATGAGATTATTCGTTTAATGGCTATGCCAGAAAATAATCTGTTTATTGTGGGAGATGATGACCAATCTATTTATCGTTTTAGAGGAGCTAAACCAGAGATTATGTTGAATTTTCAGGTGGATTATGCGGACTCTAAGCGTGTGCTTTTGGACCAAAATTATCGTTCTACACAAGCGATTGTGGATGGTGCGTTGAAGGTCATTAAAAATAATGGAAAGCGATTTGAAAAGAAAATCATAACGAATAATCCAAAGGGAAATCCCATTGATGTATCAGAATTTCAAAATTCCATAGAGGAAAACAATAAGATAATCTCTATGATTTCTTCTTATATTGATCAAGGTTATCAATATAACGATATGGCTATTTTATTTCGAACAAATATTGGTCCTAGACTTTTGGTTGAAAAATTAATGGAATACAATATACCTTTTCGAATGAAAGATTCTATGCCAAATATTTTTGAACATTGGATAGCTAAAAATTTATTTTCTTATATAAAGATTGCAAGAGGGAATAGAGAAAGAGGAGAGTTCTTGCAGATCATAAATCGTCCTAATCGCTTTATTTCAAGAGAATGTTTTGATACTTCAGAAATCTCTTTTCGTTACTTAAAAGAGTTTTTTACAGATAAGACTTGGATGATGGATCGGATAGATAAATTGGAATATGATATTAACTTTATGAAAAATTTATCTCCTTTGGCGGCGATAAACTACATAAGAAAAGGCATTGGATATGAAAACTATTTAATTGAGTATGCAAAGTTCAGAAGAATGAATCATGAAGAGCTAATTGACATATTAGATGAGTTACAAGAAAGTGCAAAAGGATATTCTAGTTATGAAGAATGGTTTGCTCATATAGAGGATTATAAAGCAGAGCTAGTAAAACAAGCTAAGGAAAAGGCGCAAAGTATGAACCGAGTGGAACTTGCCACTCTTCACAGTTCAAAAGGCTTGGAATATAAAATTGTGTTTGTGATAGATGTAAATGAAGGAATTATTCCCTATCAGAAAGCGTTGTTAGAAGAAGATATAGAAGAAGAGCGTCGAATGTTTTATGTGGGAATGACAAGAGCAAAGGAAAGATTACATATTTACTATGTTAAGGAAAGATATAACAAGAAGCTTGAACCCTCTAGATTTATAGGTGAACTATATTTAGATGTGGATGATTTGAAAAAGGGGACAAAGATAGAGCATGAAAGATATGGTACTGGAATCATTCGTTCTCGAGAAGATGGAAGGCTTATTATATACTTTGAAAAGATGCAAAAAGAATTGATGTTGGATGAGAAATATGTGGTTTCGGGAAGGTTAATAAAGATATGCAATTAAAACAATTCCCTTACTAAGTTGTTCTTGTAAAACTAAGTAATCTACCTTATAATGGGAAAGTAATATAAAAGGTGGCTGTTAAATAAAAAGAAGGAGAATTAATATGCTACAAGATGACTTTATAACATTTACAATAGGAAAACAAAAGAATATTGCTTTAATTGCTCATGATAGTAAGAAAGCGGATTTAATTAAATGGTGTGAGACAAATAAAGAAGTATTAAAAATGCATTTTCTTTGTGGAACTGGCACAACAGCAAAAATGATTACTGATAAAACAGGATTACCGGTGAGAGGCTATAATAGTGGACCACTGGGAGGAGATCAGCAGATTGGTGCAAAGATAGTAGAAGGTAAGATTGATTTTGTTATATTTTTCTCTGACCCGCTTGCAGCTCAGCCACATGATCCAGATGTAAAAGCATTACTTAGAATTGCACAGGTATATGATATCCCTATGGCAAATAATAAAGCAACTGCAGATTTTATGATTACTTCAAGATATATGGACGCAGAATATGATCATAGAGTAATTAATTTTAATAAAAATGTTTTAAATAGAGCAGAAACACTATAAAAAAATAATGTTTTATAATCATAGAAAAACTTTGGGGAAAGTTAAAAGATGTTAAGATGTAATAAAAAAGTTCTTATTACATAAAAAAGGATACCTATAAAATAGGTATCACTTCTTTCAAGAGAAATAGATATTATCTATTCTTCGTCTTCTTCGTCTTCTTCAACGATTTCGTCGTATTCTTCTGAGTCTAATAGCTCATCAAATGCATCTGCAACGATTTCGTATTCCTCATCATCTTCGATATTTGATAGCTCAGGATTTCCTTCTGCATCTTCTTCATAGCGGTAAAGGAATACTTCTCCTTCTTCAGATTCAGCACCTTCTATAGGAAGAAGAGCGATGTAGTCTTTATCACCTGCAGGGAATATGGTTAATACCATACATTCTAATTCTGTCCCATCATCTAGGGTTAGTGTTACAACAGCCTCTTCGCCATGTTCATGGTCATGATCGTGTCCACAATTGTGGTCATGTACGTGTTCACTCATTGGTGTACCTCTTTTCTGTATTTGTTATAGGGATTCTTTTCCATGGAATTACTGTATCAGAGGAGAAGGGAAAAAGCAATACAAAAATAATAAAATAATAAAAAAATATTGACTTTATTTAAATATATAATAAAATAAAAAGAGAAATACAATGGAGAATTCGAGAGGAGAAACATTCGTGGTTACAAGTAGCACTGGCGACGGTCAAAACAGAGAGAAATATTCGAAAGATACTAACACAAGAAGAGAGTACCGAGGTAACGAGGACAAGGGAAGAGAAAGGTCGAATTCAGAGAATAGACCAACCCGTACTTATAATAATAATGGAGAGAACAGACCAAGTCGTCCCTACAATAATAGTGGAGAAGGTAGACCAAGTCGTCCCTACAACAATAGTGGAGAGGGCAGACCAAGCCGTCCCTACAATAATAGTGGAGAAGGTAGACCAAGCCGTCCCTATAATAATAGTGGAGAAGGTAGACCAAGTCGCCCCTATAATAATAATGGAGAGGGCAGACCAAGCCGTCCCTACAATAATAGTGGAGAAGGTAGACCAAGCCGCCCTTACAATAATAATGGAGAAGGTAGACCAAGCCGTCCCTACAATAATAATGGAGAAGGTAGACCAAGCCGCCCATATAATAACGATGGAAATAAAAATTACAAAGGATCTTATAACAATGGCTATGGGATGTCCAAAGATAAGGATATGGACGAGCAACCAAGAAGATCTAAACCAAGAGTTTCTGCCGACAAGGAAGGAAAAGCGAAAGAGCAACAGCCTGACAAAATAGACATTATCAATCGTCTAGAAAAAGAAAAAAAGGTTATGCAAAAGAAAGAAACAGTGAAAAAGAAAGAAGTGAAAGCTTCTAAAGCGCTTCCTAAGGTTAAAAGAAGTAATAATATAGATTGGACAAAAGAATACGAAAATGATTCTTTTGACGATGATGATATGGATTTTTATAAATTTTAGTAATAGGGTGTCTCAAGAGCAGATTTTTGTATTTGTTTTTGAGATACCCTTATCTTAAATCTGTTAGAGAGGAAGAGAAAAAATGAATGATGGTTTTTTAAAAGTGGCAGCAGGAACACCAACAATTAAAGTAGCAGATACTTCTTATAATGGTGAGAAAATACGCGAATTGATCGAGCAAGCGGTGGCCACAAAAGCTAAAGTACTAGTGCTTCCGGAGCTTTGCATTACTGGATATACTTGTGGGGATCTATTTTTACAAGAACATTTATTAGAATCAGCTAAGCAAGAGCTTAAAAAGATTAGAGATTATACGAAAGATAAAGATATTATTGTTACAGTCGGGCTACCCTTTGATTATAGAGCTAGGATCTATAATGTTGTAGCTGTTTTATTTGACGGTAAAATATTAGGGCTTGTGCCAAAGACCAATATAGCAAACTACTCCGAGTTTTATGAGGCAAGATATTTTAGAGCTGGTTTTAAAAAGCCTATATTTATTTCTATGTTTGGAGAGGATATACCTTTTGGTACTGATATTTTGTTTCAATGTACAACGATAGATGGATTTACACTAGCTGCTGAAGTATGTGAAGATTTATGGGTGCCAGCACCTCCGAGTATCGGACATGCTCTAGCTGGAGCAAGTATTATTGTAAATAGTTCTGCTAGTGATGAAATTACAGGAAAAGAAGAATATAGAAGAAGTTTAGTGTCAGGACAATCTGCGCGCCTTATATGTGGATATATTTATTCAGATGCTGGGGAAGGGGAATCTACTACTGATCTAGTGTATGGAAGTCACAACTTAATTGCAGAAAATGGTAAAGTTTTAGCAGAATCCATACGATTTAAGAATCAAATGGTTGTTACTGATTTTGATTTAGGAAGAATTTCTAGTGAAAGACGTAAAATGGTAAACTTTTCAACGGTTAATTTGGAGGATTATCATATTGTTGAGTTTGAGATGGAAAATGAAGAGCAGAAGTTAACTAGAACTTTTTATCCTCATCCTTTTATTCCTTCAAATAAAGGAGAAAGGGAGAAACGTTGTGAAGAAATATTAACGATTCAAGCATTAGGATTAAAGCAACGTCTCAGCCACACAGGTTGTAAAAATGCGGTAATAGGGATTTCAGGTGGCTTGGATTCTACTTTGGCGCTCCTTGTAACGATTCGCGCCTTTGACATGCTAAAGATTCCTAGAACCCAGATTACTGCAGTTACAATGCCTAGCTTTGGAACTACCGATAGGACCTATGAAAATGCGATTACACTAATAGAGCGACTAAAAGTAACGTTAAGAGAAATAAATATTAACGAAGCTGTACTTTTACATTTTAGAGATATAGGGCATGATTCTACTGTGCATGATGTTACTTATGAAAATGCACAAGCAAGAGAAAGAACTCAGGTTTTAATGGACATTGCCAATCAAGTGAATGGGCTTGTGGTTGGAACAGGTGATATGTCTGAATTGGCTTTAGGATGGGCGACTTATAATGGAGATCATATGTCTATGTATGGAGTGAATTCGTCTATTCCAAAAACCTTAATTAAGTACTTGATTCTTTATTATGCAGATAGTTGTCAGGATGATAGCCTTAAAAAGAGTCTACTAGATATTCTTGATACTCCGGTAAGTCCAGAACTCTTACCTCCTGTGGATGGAAAAATATCACAAAAAACAGAGGACATTGTAGGCCCTTATGAACTTCATGATTTCTTTTTGTACTATACATTACGCTTTGGTTATCCTCCAAAGAAATTATTTAGAATTACAAAACTAGCATTTGAGGAGAATTATAAAGAAGAAGAGATATTTAAATGGCTTAAGAATTTTTATAAACGATTCTTTTCTCAGCAGTTTAAACGTTCTTGCTTACCAGATGGACCAAAGGTAGGTACAGTAGCGGTTTCACCACGAGGCGATTTAAGAATGCCAAGTGATGCAAGTGTAAACATTTGGATGTCAGAATTGGACAGTATGGAGATTAAGGAGTAAATTTATGAAATTAAGAGCACTTAAATCAGCATTTCCACATACTATTCCTGTATTTATGGGATATGTATTTATGGGATTAGTATTTGGGATTTTACTCCGCGTTAAGGGTTACCATTTTGCATGGGCACTTCTGATGAGTGTTTTTATTTATGCAGGCTCTATGCAATATGTAGCAGTTACATTATTATCACCAGGTATTGGCTTGTTAGACGTTGTGATTATGACCTTTATGGTTAATGCAAGGCATATGTTTTATGGCTTGTCTATGATTGAAAAATTCAAGTCTATGGGAAAAAAGAAACCTTATATGATATTTTCCTTAACAGATGAAACCTATTCTTTGCTATGTGGAGCGGTACCTTTACCAGGGGTGGATAAAAATTGGTTTTATTTTTTCATAGCGTTATTAAATCAAATTTATTGGATTATCGGTTGTACCTTAGGAGGAATTCTTGGTTCATTTTTTACTTTTGAAACAAAAGGAATGGATTTTGCTATGACGGCTTTGTTTGTAGTTATTTTTATTGAGCAATGGAAAAGTAGTAAAAATCATATTTCTGCAATTATTGGTATTCTTATATCCATTATTTGCTTATTTGTTTTTGGATCCCAATTTTTTATTATTCCGGCAATGCTAGTGATATTTATCATGTTGACCTTATTAAGAAGAAAATTAGATGATGGGAGGATGGAATAATGTTATCTACTAGAGATTCTCTCATTATAATAGCGATTATTGCTATTTGTACCTTTCTTACAAGAGTGATACCTTTTCTTCTATTTCCACCTCATAAAGAAACACCTATGTTTATTAAATATTTGGGTAAGGTTTTACCTTTTTCAATTATAGGGATGCTAATTGTATACTGTTTAAAAGACGTATCTTTAACAAATAGGCCACATGGTTTGGCAGAATTAATTGCGATCCTATTTATTGTTTTTGTCCATAACTGGAAACGAAATACATTGATTAGTGTAGCAGGCGGTACCGTTTTGTATATGTTTTTATTAAATGTAATGATATGATTACATATAAAGAAGCTCATGGAAAGCAGAGATGTTTTCCATGGGCTTTTTATTGATCTACTATTGTTATTCTTCAGGTATAATGGCGGCTTTATCCAAGGCTAAATTTATAGCTTCAAGGAGCATTAATGAGGTGTACTTGGTGTTTTCTGGATATGTAATATTTTCTAAAGATTGATTTGAGATAATTTGTTCTGCTATTTTTTCCAGTGTAGGGTGGAAAGAAGGATACATAGTTGTAACAGTTTCATTTAGATTAACGAGACCAATGGATTTGATGTTATCTTGGTCTACAACAACTTCAATGCTGATGGCTTGATTGTTGAAAACAAGGTCAGCAGTATAGATTCCGGCAACATACGAAGAGGTATCTATAATGTCGTTTTCTCCAGCATCCTTTGGCAGGAACATAAATATCAATAGTAAAATCAACAAAACTCCTAGAACTACAAAGATCCCAGTATAAATTACTTCCTTCATTTGTAATACTACGATTTTTGTTTTGGCACTCATGGAAGTTCCCCCTAATATTCTTTAATACAATGTATTATAATTTTTTTGGTTTTATGCACAGATTGTGATAGACAATTTATAAATGGCTCATGTACTAAAATTATGGTAAAATAAGAAGAAATACTTGATTGTGGTGAAAATATACAAAAAGGAGAGATGGTATGCCCTTACAATTAATACTTGGAAGTTCTGGTTCGGGAAAATCTTATTATTTATACAATAAGATCATAGAAAAGTCTGTGGAAAATAAGGATGTCAATTATATTGCTATTGTACCTGAGCAGTTTACTATGCAAACGCAAAAAGATATCGTTTCTATGCATCCCAATAAAGGTGTTATGAATATTGATATTGTGAGTTTTGAAAGATTGGCATACAAAGTCTTTGATGAAGTAGGAATCAATCAGATACCAATTTTAGATGATACAGGTAAGACTTTGATTTTGCGCAAAGTGGTTGAGGATAAAAAGAAAGAATTAGGTATCTATAAAAATAAAATCAAACTCCCGGGTTTTATTGGTGAAATAAAATCCATGGTGTCTGAGTTGTATCAGTATGGGATTCATGAAGAAGAGATGGATACGATGCTTTCAGTAGCCTCAAAAAGACCAATGCTTCGTGCTAAGTTAAAAGATATTAGCTTGATTCAAAAGAGTTTTAAAGAATATATTGATGAGAAATATATTACGTCAGAAGAAATACTGGAAGTTTTATGTAGAGTGCTAGTTGAATCTGATATGATTAAAAATAGTGTTATATTCTTGGATGGATTCACAGGATTTACACCCATTCAATATAAGCTACTGGGTTTATTAATGCAATATTCAAAAAAGCTATTAGTGACTGTAACGATAGATGGGAAAGAGGACCCGTATAAGTCTAGAGGTGAGCAAGAGCTCTTTCACCTTAGCAAGACAACGATTCAGCAATTAACCATGATTGCAAAAGAATATGGAATTGAAAAATCAAAAGACATTGTTATGGATGATGAGCTTCCATGGCGCTTTAGGCAGGCTACAGCGCTAGCTGCATTAGAAAAACAACTATTTCGATATTCAAATAGCTTCTATGAAAAGGAGCAAGATACAATCGAAATTCATGTAGCAAGAAATCCGATGGAAGAGGCAGAGTACGCTGCAAGAGAAATCCTGAAATTAGTTCGTGAACAAGGATATCGATTTAAGGATATTGCAATCGTAACTGGTGATATGGAGCGATATATAGATGTTATAAAACAAAGTTTCGGGGAGAATAAGATCCCTTATTTTATGGACCATAAAAGTAGTATTATGGGAAATCCCTTTATAGAGTTTATACGTGGAGCTTTAAATGTTATAGATGAAGATTTTTCTTATGAAAGTGTATTTCGTTATTTGAGAAGTGGAATGACCAAAATTGAAAGGGAAGAAATTGATTACCTTGAAAATTATTGTATTGCCTTAGGGATTAGAGGGAATAAGCGATGGCAGACCAAATGGGTTAGAAGTCACATAAGAGGAGAAGCTTTAGATCTAGAACGGATAAATGGATTAAGAGAAGCGGTAATTGAACCGATCTTACCTTTAAGAGAAAACTTAAAAGATAAAAGTCTAACAGTAAGAGACCATATAACAGAATTGCATACATTTATTCGTAATTACGACATACAAGGGCAGTTAGCATCTTACGAAGCTTATTTTACGGAAAGAGGAAAGCTAGATATTGCAAAGGAATATAAGCAAACCTATCGTTTGGTAATGGAATTATTTGATAAAGTAGTCTCACTTTTAGGAGATGAAATTTTACCAAGTAAGGAACTCGCACTTATATTAGATGCCGGGTTTGAAGAGATTAAGGTAGGTATTATACCTCCATCGGTAGACCAAGTTCTGATAGGGGATACTACTCGAACCCGATTAAAAGACGTAAAAAGTTTGTTTTTCATTGGTGTTAATGATGGAATTATTCCAAAAAGCAGTGCTGGAAATGGTTTGCTATCTCAATTAGAGAGAAACCATTTGTCGGAGAATAAAATCACACTTGCTCCAACTATGAAGCAAAATGCTTATATTCAAAAATTTTACTTATATTTAAATATGACAAAGCCATCGAATCATCTTTTTATTAGCTACAGTAAGATGACAGGAGAAGGCTCTATATTGCGTCCGTCCTATTTGATTAGCACAATTGCAAAAATATTTCCGAAAATTCAAATTATAGATGAAGAAGATGAAAAAGAGAATATTAAAAATCTTTCATATTTAACTACGCCTAAAAGTGTGCTTTCTTATTGGGTAAAAGGTCTTAGTGGTTATGGTGAAAAAACTATGACAACAGAATGGAAAGAATTATTTTCTTGGTATCTAAAGCAAGAAGAGTGGAAGGCGAAGATAGATAGCCTTATAGAAGCCGCATTTTATAGTAATAAAGAATCAGGAATCGGGAAGCTAGCTGCAAGTGCGCTCTATGGTCCAAATCCTTTAAATAGCGTTACAAGGCTTGAGAAATATGCAGCATGTGGTTTTGCGCATTTTATTGCCTATGGCTTAGGCTTGGAAGAGAGACAAGAATATGCTGTCGCTTCAATGGATTTGGGTAACATTTTCCATAGTTCAATTGAAAGATTTTCAAAAAAGCTAAAGGCAAAAGGCTTAAACTGGAGAGATCTAGAAGAAAAGGAAAGAAAAGTATTAGTGAAAGAAAGTGTTTCAGAAGTAACTACAGATTACGGAAACATGGTGTTACAAAGTAGCGCTCGAAATGCCTATTTTATTAATCGTTTAGAACGAATTATGGATAGAACGGTGTGGGCGTTGGGTGAACAAATAAAAAAAGGATCTTTTGATCCTATTAATTATGAGGTGGCATTTTCTGAGGTAGATGATTTGGAGGCATTGACCATTCCCCTTGCGGATGGCCAAGAAATGAAGTTAAAAGGAAGAATTGATCGAATGGATCTTTATGAAGATGAGGATCATGTCTATGTAAAGGTCATTGATTATAAATCAGGTGGAACTACCTTTGATCTTTCTTCTGTTTATTATGGACTCCAATTACAATTGATTGTGTACATGGAAGCAGCTTTAGAGACAACGAGGAAAAAGAATCCTGAAAAGATTGTAATTCCAGCTGGAATATTTTATTACAACATTAAAGATCCTGTTGTAAATAAAGAAGATGTAATAAGTGAAGAGGATACTAACTTAAAAATTTTAAGTAGTTTGAAAATGAATGGTTTGGTAAACAGCGATAAAGACGTAATTTCTCTTATTGATGGAACCATAGATAAAAAGTCTGATGTTATTCCAGTAGCTTACAATAAAGATGGAGAATTAACGAAATACTCTTCTGCAATATCAAAGGAGCAGATGGATTTACTAACAAGTTATGTACAAAACAAAATTAAAACCATGGGCAAAGAAATTCTTGAAGGAAGTACGATTATTAACCCATATGAAAAGGGGAATTATACAGCGTGTGATTATTGCCCTTATAAAGTAATTTGCAGATTTGATGAAAAGTGTCCAGGCTATCGTTTTAGAAGATTAAGAGACTTGGAAAAAGATAAGGTATGGGAAAAGATAAGGGAGGAGGATTAGCGATGAAGCTTTCATGGACGAAGGAGCAAGAACAGGTTATCCAATTAAGAGAACGCAGCATTTTAGTTGCAGCAGCAGCAGGTTCTGGAAAAACAGCTGTATTGGTAGAGAGAATTATAACTATGATTACAGATGAAAGTAGACAAGTAGATATAGATCGTTTGTTAATCGTAACCTTTACCAATGCAGCAGCGGCAGAAATGAGAGAGAGAATTGGGGCTGCTATTGAAAAGAAAATAGAAGAACAACCAGATAATATACATTTACAAAAACAGCAGACTTTGATACATACAGCTATGATTACTACTATTCATAGCTTCTGTTTGGATGTAATTAGAAATCACTTTAATGAAATAGATTTGGATCCATCCTTTCGTATAGGAGATGAGGGGGAGCTTAAACTATTAAAAGCAGATGTCCTTAACAAAGTATTAGAGAGTTATTATGAAGAGGGAAAAGAAGAGTTTTTTGATTTTGTAGAAAGCTACTCTACTGGAAAATCAGACAGTGAAATTGAAGAGATGGTTTTGAAATTATTTGATTTTTCTATGAGTCATCCAGAACCAGAAAAATGGTTGCTAAATTGCCTAGATGTATATGATATTCAGGCTAGTAATGAGTTAAATGATTCGAACTTTATGAAATTTCTTATGAACTATATAAGGCGAATAATAGAAGATTGTAAAAAATATATAGAAATGTCTATAGAAATCGCAAATGAATCGTCTGGCCCTTATATGTACTTAGACGCCTTGAATTCTGATTTACTTCTGTTTAGAGAGCTGGAGAAGTGTAATTCTTATGAAGACTATAGAAATTATTTGCTCAATCCTAATTTCGCACGTTTATCTAGTAAAAAAGATGCCTCAGTAGAAGATGATAAAAGAAATCAAGTAAAGGATTTGCGTAATTTAGTAAAAGATTATTTAAAAAAAATGAAAGAGCAGTTCTATTACCAAGATCTAGATGAAATGCTTTCTGATATTAAGCATACTAGAGCTAGCACACAGATGTTGATTGAATTGACTCTTGAATTTGCTAAGTGCTATAGTTTAAAGAAACGGGAGAGAAATCTTGTTGATTTTAATGATTTAGAGCACTTTGCCTTAGAGATTCTTACTGATTTCGATGACGCTGGAATGAGAAAACCCTCATTGGTAGCAGACGAACTAAGCGAAAATTTCAAAGAGATCATGATAGATGAATATCAAGACAGTAATTTGGTTCAGGAAGAAATATTAACAAGTGTTTCGTCAACTCGCTATAACAGACCTAATTTATTTATGGTAGGTGATGTGAAACAAAGTATCTATAAATTTAGAATGGCTAGGCCAGAAATATTTATGGAAAAGTATAATACTTACACGACTGCTGACAGCAGTAATCAAAGAATCGACCTTCATAAAAATTTTCGAAGTAGAGAAAATGTTTTGGCTAGTATCAATGATATTTTCTATAAAATCATGTCAAAAGATTTGGGAAATATAGACTACAATGTTGAAAGTGCATTAAATACGGGGGCAGTTTTTGAAGAAGATAATGTAGCAGAAGAAGTTAGAAAATCAGAACTTATTTTAATAGATCAAACAATTTCAGATGAAGAAGGGAACTATCAATCATCAAGTAGTGATAAAGATTTTACCTCTATAGAATTAGAAGCAAAAGTGGTTGCCAAACGTATTAAGGAATTAACGAGTGAAGAAACAGGTCTAATGGTTTGGGATAAGACAAAGCAAACATATCGATTGGCTCAGTATAAAGATATTGTTATTTTGCTGCGAACCATTTCTGGATGGGCAGATACTTTCGTTACTTTATTGATGGAAGAAGGAATTCCTGCATTTTCACAATCTCAAACAGGATATTTTACTGCAATCGAAGTACAGACGGTATTAAATTTACTAAAAGTAATTGATAATCCTTCTCAAGAGATACCATTGGCGGGAATACTAAGATCTCCTATGGTAGGAATCTCTACAAAAGATCTGGCACACATTAAGATAGAGTTTCCAAAGTTACCATTATATGATGCGGTAAAGAAATATGCTGAAATGGGCAAAGAGTTAAATTTAAAAGAAAGCATTCAAGTTTTTTTGACGGAGTTAGAAGAATTTCGAGATATGGTGCCCTACACGGCAATTCATGATTTGATTGTCCATGTATTAGAAAAGACTGACTATAGGCTTTATACGGCGGCTATGCCAGCTGGAGGAAAACGCAGAGCCAATTTAGATGTTTTAGTAGAAAAAGCCATTGCCTTTGAAGGAACCAGTTATAGGGGACTCTTTCATTTTATTCGCTATATAGAAAAGTTGCAAAAGTATGATGTGGATTTTGGGGAAGTCAGCCTAATTGGAGGAAATGATAATACAGTGCGAATTATGAGCATTCACAAAAGTAAAGGACTTGAATTTCCGATTGTATTTGCCTCAGGTTTGGGTAAGAAATTTAATCAGCAAGATGTTAATAGTAAGTTAGTAATTCATCCAGACTATGGGATAGGTGCTGACTTTGTGGATTATGAAAACCGTATTAAGTCACCTACGTTAATAAAAAAGGCTTTGCAGCAAAGTTTACGCTTAGAAAATCTAGGAGAAGAGCTTAGAGTTCTTTATGTAGATCTGACTAGGGCAAAAGAAAAATTGATTATGACTGGAACAGTAGCGAAATTAGAAGATAAAAGAAAAAAATGGGAGGCAAATAAAACAGCCACTGATAAATTAGCTTATTCTGTTTTGTCTACTGCAGATAATTTTTTGGATTGGATTGTACCTGCCATTTCAGTGGATACTTGTGAAATAAAAGAAATCAATCCAATGGAAGTAATTGAAATGGAGAAGTTGGGTCAAGAAGTAACTTATTTAAAAAAGGATACTTTACTAAATTGGGATAAAGATATGGTATATGATCAGGATATAAAAGAGGAAATAGAAAAAAGATTTTCTTTTGTCTATGGCTTTAAAAAAGAAGGAAGCATGCAGACAAAATTATCTGTTTCAGAAATTAAAAAATTAAGTATGGGAATGGATGAAGAGAGTAATTATCTATTTCAGGAGCCAGAAGCTATTTTACCTAAATTCTTATATGGAGAACAAGAAGAAACTGGAGCAGATAGAGGAACGGCGTATCATACTGTTTTAGAAGCATTAGATTTTTCTGTGAACTTTACTGTAGAAAAGATTGAAAATGTTATTGAGACACTTGTTCAAAAAGGAAAGCTTTCAAAAGAGTCCGCAAAGGTTTTACATGTGAATAAACTATATCAATTTTCTAACTCTTCATTAAGAAAGCGTATGGCAGTAGCATTTGAAAATGGTAGTTTGCATAAAGAGCAACAATTTGTCTTTGGAGTGAAGGCCACAGAATTTGATGAAGATTATGATAGTGATGAGCTAATACTTATTCAAGGAGTAATTGATGTATTTTTTGAAGAGGAAGATGGCCTTGTTTTAGTGGACTACAAAACAGATTATGCAGAAGAGGGGCAAGAAGAAGTGCTTCTTTCAAGATACCGAGCCCAATTTAAGTATTATAAAAAAGCACTAGAGCAGATAACAGGAAGGAATGTAAAAGAAATGATACTTTATTCCTTTAGTCTTTCTAAAGAGATTAAGGTGAATGATATAGGTTAGTTTTTCATATATTACATTAAGTATAAATCTGGGAGAATCTAAGTGGAGAGGGCAGCTCTTTATTGCAGAATATCAAAAGAAGATCAAGATAAGGATTACAAGCAAGAGAGTGAAAGTATTCAAAATCAAAAACTTATGTTGGTGGATTATGCGATGTCAAGGGGCTATTCCATTTATAATATATATGTAGATGATGATTATAGTGGCCTAGACAGAGAACGACCTGAGTTTAATAGAATGATAAAGGATGCAAAGACTAAAAAATTTGACTTTATTATTTGTAAGTCTCAATCCCGCTTTACTAGAGATATGGAATTAGTGGAAAGATATATTCACGGACTATTTCCTTTATTGGGTATAGGATTTATTAGTATTATAGACAATGGTGATACAAGGATTTTAGGTAATAAGAAAATAAGACAGATTAATGGATTAATAAATGAGTGGTATAGCGAAGATTTATCCGAAAACATTCGTAAGGTCTTAAGGAGAAAAATGGAGTCGGGGCAATTTATCGGCTCCTTTGCTTGTTATGGCTATAAAAAAGATCCTGTTGACAGGCATAAATTGGTGATAGATGAGGAAGCTGCTCAGGTGGTTAGAAGAATATATAATCTGTATATCAATGGGTTTTCTATTCGTGATATAGGAGAAACATTGACAGAAGAAAAGATATTAACGCCTACTTTTTACAAGCAAAGTAAGGGGTTGGCTTATAGAAATGCTAGAGCAAGGTCTGGCATATTAGAATCGGGTATTTGGAGTACGTCAACCATAAAAAGAATTCTAGAAAATAGGACTTATACAGGCTGCCTTATTCAAGGACGTGAAAAAAAGGTGAGTTATAAAAGCAAAAAAATGGTAATAACACCAAAAAAAGAATGGGTTATTCTAGAGAATAACCATGAGCCTATTATTTCGAAGGGTCTATACTTGCAAGTAAAAGACCTTCGAAAAAAGAGGTGTAAAAATTAAGTTAAGAAAGCTTATTT
This sequence comes from uncultured Lachnospiraceae bacterium, assembly GCA_964475115.1. Taxonomy (GTDB): domain Bacteria; phylum Bacillota; class Clostridia; order Lachnospirales; family Lachnospiraceae; genus CAYYVJ01. Next base: position 3,854 of record CAYYVJ010000022.1, on the reverse strand, counting down.
CTGTAATGAGAAGGAGATATTCCATAATATTTTTTGAAGAGCTTACTAAAGTGATAGGCATCGTCGTAACCAACAGTATTAGCAATTTTTTTAATACTTTGGGAATCAGCTGCTTCTAACATATCTTTTGCTTTTTCTAAACGGATTTTAATCAAATAATTAATGGGTGATTCGCCTGTTTCTTCTTTGAATATTTTTGAAATATAAACAGGACTTAAGTACATATTTCGAGCAATCCTATCTAATGAAACTTTTTCATTATAGTTTTCATCTAAGTAATCTATAATCTGATTTACCACATAACCTTTATAATGAGATTCGAAGTTACGACCTTCAAGGTTAGGAGTGGGTTCTATATTCTGTCGTATAACTAAAAGAAGAAATTGTATCAAATAAGATTTAAGCATAAAATACTTTCCGACTTGGTGGCTCTCATTTTCAGCTAACATGGAGTAGCATAACTTAGATAGATTTTGCTTTAACTCAGTGTCAGTACGCATAAGATAGCTGTTTTCTTCTAATATGATGGAGTTTGGTGGCATGTCCTTAAATTGAAAGTCAGTAAACCCTGCAAAAAATTCAATGGTAGGTGCTTCTGAATCAATCACAATATTATGGTGATGAACACCAGGATTACATAAAATCAAATCCCCTGCTTGAACATCATAATACTTTCCTTCTACAAGGTATTTCCCTTTGCCAGATAAAACATAAGTTATTTCTGTGAAGTCATGATCATGATAGGAGGAATTTTGAGACATCGTTCTTTTGTTAATAAATAAGACCGTGGGATTAAGGTCTGTATATGTGATGTCATAACGACTATTGTACATTGTTTTCACCTCACTAAAAAATAATTACTCTCTTTACTATACAACATTTAAGTTTGATTCGCAATAATAATCAAATATTCACATACTTTGCAATTCCCTAGTAAGTAAAAGCTATTTATAATAAAAGTATAGAATATTTGAAGGTGTGTTTACGTATGAAATATGGATATTTTGATAATGAGAGTAGAGAATATGTAATAGAAAGAGTATATCCTGGTGTTAAGGAATTTCTGTAAATGAATTCCGTAACCACATATCATCAGAAGATATTGAAACTGAGCTATAAGTCTTATCTCATATTAAAATACTTTTGTTGCCATTTTTTTTAAAGTTGGTATAATATACATAAAGATAAAAAAGGAGATAGGTATGGAAAATGATAAACGAATCGCAGTTTTGATAGATGCAGATAATGTATCAGAAAAGTATATTAAGCATATATTCGATGAAATATCTAATCATGGAACGCCTACGTATAAAAGAATATATGGAGATTGGACGAAACCCCAGCTGGCGTCATGGAAAGTTGTCTTATTAAACTATTCCATTACTCCTATTCAACAATATAGCTATACTACGGGGAAGAATGCAACAGATTCAGCATTAATTATAGATGCGATGGACATTCTATATTCAGAAAATGTGGAGGGTTTTTGTATTGTTTCTAGTGATAGCGATTTTACAAAATTAGCATCTAGGTTACGTGAGTCTGGGATGTACGTAATTGGTATGGGAGAACAAAAAACTCCAAAACCTTTTATTGCTGCTTGTGAAAAGTTTAAATATCTAGAAGTGTTAGCGCTAGATGAAGAGAATGGAAATGAAATAAAGACCAATGAAAAGCAAGTTAAGCCACAACAACTAAAAGAAGATGTGGCAAATAAAGAAGAATTAATCCGTTCTATTAAGCTTATAATAACAGAAAGTTCTGATGAGGATGGTTGGGCGAATTTAGGAAAAGTAGGGGACAAGCTAAATAAGAGATACCCTGATTTTGATACAAGAAACTACGGTTATTCTAAACTTTCTTCTTTAATTAAGGCTTTAAAAGAATTTGATACACAACCACGAAAGGTTGGAAACTCAAAAATAAGTTATTATATTAAAAATAGAGTAAAAAGATAAATATTAAGGTTTTGAGAGCTGATTTGACAGAATAATGAGTACATGGTATCTTATACAAAGATATCTCCTAATACCAAACAGGAGTGGGGGACCCGATTTTTTGGGGTGAATCTTATTTTTAGGAAGGGCGATTTGGGCGCCCTAACCCGTCAGCTAACCTCGCAGGAGTGCACCAAGCGCGTATGATTTGACTTTATATAAAAGTCATTTATACGCTCTTTTGTCGTTTCTAAAAATATTTTATTACTATCTTACAGGGAGGACTTAAATTGGATGTACTTTTTAAAATTAGTATTGTTTTAGTGATTGGGTATATTGGAGGTAAGATTGCAAAAATATGTAAACTTCCAAATGTATCAGGTTATTTGGTTGCAGGATTATTTCTTGGGCCATCTTTAAGTAATTTTATTACTGCTTCAGAATCAGGCTCTTTTTCTATCATTAGTGAATTTGCGTTGGCGATTATAGCCTTCAGCATTGGAAGTGAATTTGTTATTAGTGATATGAAGAAACTTGGGAAATCAATCATAATCATAACCTTAGCAGAAGTAGTAGGGGCTATTGTAGTTGTATTTTTTATGATGTATTATGTGTTTCAGCAACCGTTTGGATTTAGTATTGTAATTGCATCAATGTCAGCAGCTACAGCACCTGCTGCAACGTTATTGGTAATACAGCAATATAAAGCTCATGGACCTTTAACCAAAACAATTTTACCAGTCGTTGCTCTAGATGATGTTTTTGGTATTATTGCATTTGGTATTGCAATGTCAGTAGCTAAATTGTCCGTTGGTGTAGCAGAGCATTCTTTCTTTCGAATGTTATCTGAACCAATCATTGAAATAGGTGGCTCGATTATATTAGGAATTTTACTTGGTTTACTTCTTGTATTTGTTGTAAAAAGAGCAAAAGATCATGAGGAAGTACAAGTAATATCATTGGCTGCAATTGGAATCGCAACAGGTCTATCTATGATGTTAGGATTTTCACCATTACTTACCAATATTTTAATGGGAGCTACCCTGGTAAATTTAAAGAAAAATTCTAAGCGGGTATTTGGTGCGGTGAATAATTTTGCTCCAGTAGTATATGTATTATTTTTCACATTGGCGGGAGCAAGTCTTGATCTAGGCATCCTTGTGTCTGTTGGAGCACTAGGTATAGCTTATGTAATGGCTAGAGCGGGTGGAAAAATATTTGGAGCCTATGTAGGTGCAAAATCAGTGAAAGCAGATGAGGCAGTAAGAAAATATTTAGGACTAGCCTTATTACCACAAGGTGGAATATCCATTGGTCTTTCCGTTTTGGTACGTCAACAACTTCCAGAATATTCGGTTGCCATTACCACTATCATAATGTTTAGCATATTAATTTATGAAGTATCAGGCCCTGTCTTTGCTAAGATATCCATTGAAAAGGCAGGAGAAATAAATGGGCTAGAAAAAGTAAATAGCAAAAAGAAAAGAAACAAACCTGTAGCTGTAATTACAAATTCAAATTTATAGAAAGAGCGGTGATATCATGCATGTATTATTTATAGTTCTAAATGAAGTGGATTATCTAGAAGAAATTTTAACTAAGTTTGTAGATATTGGTGTTGGTGGCGCGACTATTTTAGAGAGTCAAGGTATGGGAAGTGCGATTGTAAATAGTGAAATTAGGAATGTTCCACTATTTGGGTTCTTGAAATCTATTTTAGATGAATCCCATCCTTATAACAAAACCATATTCACCGTAATTGATAACCAGGAACTCCTTGAAAAAACCGTTCATGCTGTTAAAGAACTTATAGGAGAGGAAGTGGGTTCAGGAGCAGGATTTATGTTTACGATTCCTATCGCTAACATATATTGCCTAGGCAACTAAAAATTAAAAAAGTATAAATTACCTTGATTT
>CAYYVJ010000021.1:10592-25743 GCA_964475115.1 uncultured Lachnospiraceae bacterium | reverse complement strand
GACTTTTGATGACATCACTTTCTCTCCTTGCCTGATATTTAGTTTCAAGAACCTTATATCTTATTAAGACAGCTGGCTTAATCGACTCTTAACTTGAACCATCATTTGCTCATATTTTACTAATTTTTCTTTTTCTTCTTTGATTTTTAATTCTGGAGCTTTGCTTACAAATTTTTCATTTGCTAACATTCCATTTACTCTTGCAAGTTCTTTTTCTAAATGTATTTCTTCTTTCTTGAGACGTTCAATTTCTTGTTCTATATCCACAAGTTCTGCAAAAGGCATATAAATTTCTGCATTTGGAATAACCACAGAGATAGCATCATCATCCACATCTGTCTTATCATTTTGTACTAAAATCTCATTAGCATAGGCAAGAGACCCAAAAAACACACGCCCTTGCTCAAAGATTTCTCTAATCTCTGCTTTTGTTGAAACAACATATACTTTTGTTTTCTTACTTGGTGGTACATTTAAACTAGTACGTGCATTACGTATTCCACGAACTGCGCCCTTAATCGTTTCAACGGCCACTTCATCCTCAGCAAACTTCCATTCTTCCTTATAGATTGGCCATTCAGAAACCATAATGGACTCTTCCTTATCTTGTAAGGTACAGAATATTTCCTCTGTTATAAATGGCATGTATGGGTGAAGAAGTTTTAGAGAATTGATCAATACCGTTTTTAAGGTCCAAATAGCTGCTGCCTTAGTATCATCTTCTTCATTATATAGTCTAGGTTTTACCATTTCTATATACCAATCGCAAAACTCTTCCCATATAAAATCATATATCTTTGAAAGTGCAATTCCCAACTCAAATTTATCCAAACTATCTGTAACATCTTTAAACAAATAATTTGCCTTAGACAAAATCCATTTGTCAGCAGAAGATAAATCTTCCAAATCAACTTCTTTTTCTTCTGTTTTTTCAACATTCATCATAATAAAACGTGATGCATTCCATACCTTGTTTGCAAAATTTCTACTTGCTTCTATTCTTTCCCAATAGAATCGCATATCATTACCAGGTGCATTTCCTGTAATTAAAGTCATACGAAGTGCATCTGCGCCATATTTTTCAATTACTTCTAGAGGATCGATCCCATTCCCCAAAGATTTACTCATTTTACGGCCTTCTGAATCACGTACCAAGCCATGCATTAAAACTGTGTGAAAAGGAATTTTACCAGTCTGCTCAATCCCTGAAAATACCATACGTATTACCCAGAAGAAGATAATATCATATCCAGTTACTAGCACATCTGTAGGATAAAAATAATCTAAATCCTCTGTTTTTTCTGGCCATCCTAGGGTTGAAAATGGCCATAGAGCTGAGCTAAACCAAGTGTCTAATGTATCTGGGTCTTGCGTAAAATGAGTCGCTCCACATTTATCACATACATCTGGCATTTCTCTTCCTACAAAAAATTCTCCACAGCTATCACAGTAATAAGCAGGTATTCTATGCCCCCACCATAGTTGTCTAGAAATACACCAGTCTCTAATGTTTTCAAGCCAATTTAAATATGTCTTATCAAATCTCTCAGGAACAAACTTTAGAGAACCATTTTTTAAGGCTTCAATGGCTGGTTTAGCCATTTCTTCCATTTTTACAAACCATTGTTGTTTAATTAATGGTTCTACTGTTGTTTTACATCGATCATGGGTTCCAACATTATGAACATGAGCTTCAATCTTAACGAGCAATCCAAGATCCTTTAGGTCTGCAACAATTGCAGCTCTTGCATCATAACGAGCCATTCCTGCATATTTCCCACCATCTGAATTAATTCTTGCATCATCATCCATTATATTGATTTCTGGAAGATTGTGTCTCTTTCCTACTTCAAAGTCATTTGGGTCATGGGCTGGAGTAATCTTAACGCAGCCTGTACCAAACTCTTTATCAACATAAGTATCTGCTATAATAGGTATTTCTCTATTTACCAAAGGTAACATTACCATTTTCCCAATTAAATGACCATATCTTTCATCCTCAGGATGAACTGCTACCGCAGAATCTCCAAGCATAGTTTCCGGTCTGGTTGTTGCTATCTCTACAAATTCATCACTCCCCACTACTGGATATTTAATATGCCAGAAGTTTCCTTCTTGTTCGATATGTTCTACTTCAGCATCTGAAATTGATGTCTCACAAACAGGACACCAATTAATAATTCTAGATCCCTTATATATATATCCTTTTTCGTACAGCTTTATGAATACTTCATTTACTGCTTCAGAACAACCTTCATCCATGGTAAAGCGTTCTCTTTCCCAATCTGCCGAGGAACCCATTTTCTTAAGCTGATTTATAATACGTCCACCATATTCTTCTTTCCATTCCCAAGCTCTTTCTAAGAACTTTTCTCGGCCCAATTCTTCCTTATCAATACCTTCTTTTTTTAATTGTTCTATAATCTTTACTTCAGTAGCTATACTTGCATGATCTGTCCCTGGCTGCCAAAGTGCATTATATCCTTGCATTCTTTTATATCTAGTTAAAATATCTTGCATTGTATTATCTAGCGCATGCCCCATATGCAACTGCCCTGTAATATTTGGTGGTGGCATTACGATAGTAAAAGGTTTCTTGCTTCTATCTACCTCTGCATGAAAATACTTTTTATTCATCCATTTTTCATATAAACGATCTTCAATTTCTCCAGGATTATAATTTTTTTCTAATTCTTTGCTCATAATTTCCTCCTATTTAAATTCAAATATGACTCCCTGTACGCCGAAGTGCGTATCTGTCGGTTAATTTTTATTTCATAAGACGCAATTTCCTATGAAATAAAAAAGCCCTTTACGTACGTGTTTGTACGTAAAGGGCGAAAGTCCGCGATACCACCTTTATTCATCACCAAAGAACCATTTGGCAATCTCTTTGCTCTATAACGTAAGCTACACGTCGTAATCTACTATCTTCAACTACGCTGTTCCAAAGCTACCTTCTCCTTAAACTTTCTTTAGATGATCTCCCAGCCTATGAATCATCCTCTCTGACAAGGGTTTAAAGATACTCCTCTTTTTCATTACATTTTATTTATTACTACAAAACTTATTATAACTAATCATAAATGTCATTATGCCTTTTGTCAATTGATTTTTATACTATAATGGTTTACGATGTCCAATATTTCTTTTGCATATTCAGGTTTTTTATGAATAAAATCCTGCACTTTAGTTTTTGTAGTATCAATCACCTTCATATTGTAGTCCATTCTATCTCGAATTTTTCTACGTCTTTCATTTAATTCATGACGGATTTCCACCATTTCTCTATTGTCTAAAATTGCTAGCGCTTGCAATGTCCATACATGGGCATCCTTTACTTGATAACCTTCAAGGATATCTACTAATTCCAACTCAACTTCATGTAACTCTCTAGAAGAATATTCATATTTTTTACGTTCCATTTTAACCTCATGATAAATTCCTAGGAGATGACTTAATTCATAAGCATTATGAACACCATGTTTAGAGTATCGGTATTCTAGGCTATTCTTTATGTTTACATACCTAATTTTAAGCCTATTTAACATACCAATGGCCTTATTTAGCTTACGTTCTGTTAGCTTTAAATTATATAACGCCCTATGATAATTATAAAATACAATTGCTACTGTAACTGCTGCTAGCACTAAGGTAATATAAATTGGCATCTCTATATTGATTTCATTGGTGACCCCTAAAAATATAATAAAAAGAAACAATACACCAAAGATTGATATCACTAGTCTGGATGCACCATAAGAACCTTTTATTCTAGCTTGAAAAGCAGTACGTTCATACTGTAATGCTCCTTTTTCGCCTTCCATCACATCCATATCATTCTTAATAAGTTGACAATACTTCTCATCCTCATCCATCTTTTTTATGATTTCGCCCCATTTATCTTCGTTGGTTTCCATATGAAGATATTGAGCATCTGATAACTTATTAGGTTCTTTTTGATAAGCTTTCCTCTCAGCATTTAGCTCCACAATCTTTTCTGCTGCAGCATTTAGCTCCATCCTATCATCTTCCAAAATCATATCAATGGCTTGGATATCCGTAAGATAATTATTTATGGCTTGATATTCCACCTTTGCATCTTCTATTTCTTTTGATGCATCAAGAATCTGTGCGCAAGCATATTCCGTAAAAAGCTTTCGATTCTCCTTATCTTCCATTTTATAAACTGGTTCGGATAAAGCTTCCTGTTCTACCTTTGTTTGTTCATCAAGCTCATTTAGTTTCCTTGACTTTTTTTTACTAAACCATTTTAATAAATTCATCTAGCTCCCTCACGTCATCTGCGCCCTATATTCTTGTTTCCATTTATCGATTAATGCAGAAATAGGATCCGTAGGCTCTTCCTTATTTTCTAGTTCAACTTGAAGATTCTCCCATTCCAATTCCCACTTCACTAGTTTATCTGCGTCTATTTTTCGAATTATTTCCTGATATTTCTCTTCCTGTTTTGTGACTTTCAAAGATTTGAGATAGGACTGTAGAATGATTTCCTCATCACTTATCTCATAAGCTGTTTCAAAACATTTTACAGCTTCTTCAAAAAGAAACACTCTCATATAAGCTACCCCTAAATTATGCCAAGTTTTTGCATACAGGTCATTCTCTTTTATAAGATTTGTTTTTGTATTTACCAATTTAAGATATTGTTTAATGGCAAGAAGATACTTTTTATTTCTTAAATAAGAATCTCCTCTAAATTTAAGCCTTTCTTCAAGGGATAAGTGTCCTATATTATTCACTTTTTCTCTAAATACTTTCAGCTCTTGCCCTGTATAATAATTCGAGCTCGCCATTATTGCCATTACTTTTTCTTCCATTAAAGAATTTGTCTTTATAAGCGCCTCTATTCTTCCTGCAAGAAATTTCATGCCTAATTGGTCATATAGAAAGCTTACTAATCTAGAATCAATCATTTCATCTGTCGTACTATAAATGTTATGATATAGATAGTAGCAAAGCTCTTCTATTGAATATAAATTTACATAACTTTCTGGAAATGAAAAAGGAACTTCTGCTCTCTTTCCAGTACATAATAGTAATTTACCCATTCCCCACTCCTTGATTTCTATAACAAGATTTCTCTCTTAATTATAATTCCACTCCCTATAACCATTTCTCCAAAGCCTAAATCTTCCACCTTAATAACAGCTATTTTTTCCTCTATAAATCTAATATTTATTAAAATCCTAGTCATTTTATCTGTCCGATAGGGAATTTCTCTTAAAGGTATCTCTTCTATTCTCTTTTCTCTTGTAAAAATAGAAGTGATCACTATTTCCAAAGTGCTAATCTCATCTAAAATACATTCTAGCTCACACTCTATTTCATTCCACTTATCACCAACCTTGGCTAGTATCACCTGTTTAGGCTCTTCTTTATGTAAGGCCATCAGACTTATATTCCAAGGAATTCTCCCCTTACAGACAAGAGTATAATCCAAGGAATTCCGATTCGTAGATAAATCATATGCTGCGTAAGTAGCACCCTTTGTATATAGATTACTTCCTTTAAATACCCTTCTATGATTACACAAAAACTTCAAAGATTCTATGGCCCATTCTTCCTGATAAAATCCTTCCCCCATAAGATAGACTACACCAATATTCTTTCTTTCAAATTCTTTCTGTATTATTTCTAGAAACAACTTATCCGTGGCTTCTCTACCTTCTTTATCCTCTAATTTGTCCATAGATAAAACATTCGGAAAATCCTTTTCTATTACTTGAGCAATAGGCTGCTTACCTTCTTTTCTAACTTGAAGAAGTCTATAAGTTAAAGACCTAGGAGTGAATTCAAAAAAAGCTATATCATTCATCAAAAACTCTTTTTTCTGATTTAATGCATAATAAATACAACTTTCAGAATGTGATTGAAATGAAATTTTTTCTTTAGGAATTCCTATTTCTGCAAAAGCCTCTGCTATATAACCGATTTGTTCTCTATTATACGTTTCCAAAGAAACCATAAGATTTGTGATTTCAGATAATGTTTTGTATCCTGGTACCATCCTTAAGGTTTTATCTAAAAAGCCTTTATCTACTTTCCATGTGCCATCTTGTTCGGTTGTTTCTGTAGGAATTAGGAATTTCTTTTCATTTAATGTAATTCTTACAGACTCTGGCTCTTCCATAGGGCTATAAAAATAACTAATCTGGGTGAAGTCTTCACATAAGTCATATCCAATTACAAATACTCGATCTTTCTCATCCATCCTTGTTCCTTTCCTACAAACAAGCAAACCATTTCTCTGCCATATGTGTAGATTCTTTATATTGCTTTACTAATTCTTCTAAAGTAACTGAGTCATCTTCTTTATATGCAACTATAATGTCATTCAATAATCCGTACCTAGTATCACTGGTCCTACCCTTCCATTCACCAATTTCTAATTTGGAATTCTCCCTTAAATTTATGGAATCATTTTCTGTTATGTAATACTCTAACTCCTCTCCATAAAACAAAATAAACTCTTTTGTATAAATCCCCTCATAAGATTCTTTTAAGGTTAATATTTCATACTTCATTGTATCATTTATTTGTTCCGGAGATAAATAATGTAAGGTCACTTTATTTCCTGTCTCTGTCTTATATTCTAAAATAGTTTTATCAGTTAAAGCAAATGGAAGCCTCCATTTACTTTCTAAGTGTTTGTAAAATCCAAATAGTTTACCAGCTTGAACTAATTCTTCTAAATAGTTTTCTCCCAAATTAACTTGTTCTTTTGTCAAAGAAGATAAATTGGAATAAAACTTTAATAATGCCAATTTACAGATAGAATTTAGTTCTCCCTTATTCAACCCTTCTTTCTCTAGATAGAAGAATATTTTCTCAGAAACGTTAGATTCTTTTGCAAAATATAGATAAGCCTGATGAGTCAAATATCCATATATTACGATTTCCTTAGACCCTCTAATATAGTATTCCTCAAATACTTCTATCAAATCAGAAGTATCTACTTGAGTAAATAAAGCCTGCACGATTAAACGTTCTGCTAACCCTATGGTATCTACTGAAAAATTTCTAGATGCTCTCCATAACGTTAACATATCTGAAATTGTACTATAATAATAATTGATCAAGTATTCTAATATACTCTCATCATATTTCCCTTTACTGAAAACATAAGCACATAGCTCTAAAAGAAAATCATCCTCCCTTGCTTCTTTCATCTGAATCATTCTGCTGCAGAACTTAGTCAAATGTCGAGGTGATATTTCATCATATCCATAAAGAGTCATAGCACGATAGGCTTCATCATACATAGAGCGAACAATATACAGTTCGATTAATCTTGTCCTTTCTACAGAACTAAGTTCCTCATTTTCTATGTCTATCAAACTATCTTTCAGATGTTCCCCATCATAATTATCTAAATAGTAATCGATAATACTCCAATTAAAAATATTTTTGTAATATCCCTTTATTTTTGGATCTTCCAATATCTTTTTATATATTTCCACTTTTGCTTCACGGTCTTCTCCATAAATGCTTCCTTTTTCACTGATATGTAACCACAGATAAATGTCTCCACCAGTATTTTCATAGCAGTACCTTAAAGCCCCTTCCTCACGCATAAGTGGGTCAATGGAATAGTCAAGGTGAGAAAGATATCTTCTAGCGTTTTTATCTTCAAGTAATAAGATATAATTATCTGTGTATATAGGAAAATAAGCTTCTCCATCTAGCACTGGATATTTGATTTCCTCATTTAACTCCTTATGTTTAAGAATCACGTTTTTCACAGCAGGATTACTGCAAACAAAATGTTGTGTTAATAACAATTCAGGGTAAGCTTCTGAAACTTTTCCTTTAATCATTGATTTGCTAACAATGGTTTTATATATAACGGCTAAATCTTCATTCATTCTTCCTAGGCTTAATTGCTCTTTAGCAAAAAGTTCAATGCTAGGAATGTAATTTCGAAGCATCGTAGGATTTTCTTTACCATTTCGAATTACATAATGATAAATAAAAGCCTTCTTTTTATCGCTCAAATTATTATGATATGCAAAATATAATAGTAAAATCTTAGGAAGTTCTTGGGTATACTCTTTAGGCATTGTATTTATATAATTTTCATAAAGACCTGTAAGCTTTAGTTCCTGCTTTACTCCTAGTTCGTACCAGCAAAAATATTTATGAGACATCATTCCATTTCGAATAAGTATTCCACAAATTGCTTCTAGGATTATATTTCTTTTATATTTCTTATATAGATATCCTAATGTTTTAAAGAGCAGAGGATTAAATTTCTTTCTTTGTATGGCAAGTTCTAATATAGTCATTGCCACTTCCTCCCCTAGCATGTCCGCCTTGCATCCCCACCAAAGGACCTGTAGTTCAAATTCATTTAAATCGGTAATAATTTCTGCTTGCTCATTAATTATCTCACAAGCTTCATAGTAGAGGAAAGGACTACGACATCCCAAGTCATATTGTTCCCTGATCATAGCTAATTTCAAAGTTTTATTTTTATGATATTCCTTTTCAAGATATAAAATTACCCATAATATCCGCCAATCTTTATTCCCTTTTTCATAGTACGCTTTTACTTGTTTAAGAGCATCTTTTGTAAAAGACTCATCCCTAACATATAGGCTTTTAACATAAAGATAATAGGAATGCAAGACAACTTGCTTTTTGGGGCTTTCTAGAAACTTTTCCGCCATTTCGGTCAAATCCTCAGCTACATCCACTCGCCTTTTTTGAGTAATCATGATCTGCATCTTTACTAATTTTACAAAATCAGCGTATTCTTCTACTTCTTCAAGTTTTGATACTATCTTTAAAGAGTTCCTACACCATAGTTCTGTAGTCATTTTATGTAGACGAAATTCAAAATAGAGATTAACAAGATTATATATTTCTTCTTTTCCAGCTCTTCTTTTTTCTTTTTCTTCTTCATTCCCTGCATTCTTATATACAGTAATTATAACCTCATAAGCTTGTGTGAAAGTTCTAAAATAGATTTTCCCATAATTTAAACCTGCATGAACCTTACTCTCATCAATAAAATATGGAAATTCAAAAAGATTTCCTGCAAAATCGTCTGATGTAACTTGCTTTTTCTGAATAAACAGAAAGTCTCCTTCTGTGTCTGCTTCAATCTCACAATATCCCCAAGTATTTTTGTATATATCTATTTTTGCTCCAATCGATGTCTGGAAATCCAAATAATCAATCTCTGTGTCTTTGATTTCTAATTCTACTCTCGACTTTTTATTCACATAAATCAAAAACTCTTCCAATGCCACCTTCTTTGAGTTCCCTTTTAGAAGGCCTTCATAGATACCGATTTGCTCTTGATTTCGAAGTAAAAAAACAGATTCAAAATCTTTAGAGCAAAAGATTTTTAGTGCTTCTTCATAATCTTTTTGTAGCAAATTTGTAAAATGAAAAAGATTTCTAATCGGGCCCATAGATGTTTCAATATATGCAGATTCTACTACAAGTTCATAAGGAACAGTGAACTCACCTCCATTACAGATAATAAGAAATTCACCTTTTATCTTATCACCTGCTTCACAGCCCACTGCACTTATCTCATAATGTATGCTTGCCTCTTTTCCAATAAAACTCTTTTCTTTACAGAGCACTCTCGGATTACTTGAATAGATTAAACCTCTCATTTCCAAATCATTTTGACTCGTAATTGTAAAGCTATTATATATGGCTTTGCTAGTTTGAATTTTTCCATCAATAATAGACACCGATATTAAAATTTCCGGTGTAATCTTATCAAATATTCCTCGTGCTAGCTTACTCACCTTTGCTCTCATTATTCGTCTCCTAATAATTCTGTTATAATCCTTCCATCTGTATTTGGCAGCTCTAGCCCTAGTAGTGAGGCTATCGTAGGCCCTTCATCTACTAAAGACATTTTCTCCACTTCCACCGAGGAAGCAATCCCTACACCTTTAGCAGCAAAGAATGTATTATATCCACTCTTTGTAGGTAAGAAACCGTGCGTTCCAAGCATCATATGAGGTTTCCCACTATCCATTTTCACCTCTGTAGTAAGCTCATCATATTCATCAAGGAAATACCAACCTTCATATGCTTCCAACATAAATATACAATTTTCATCTGCTCCCATTGCTGCAGCCTCTTCACCTGTATAAATATGTTCAATACCCTCTGGAAACTTCTCTTTCAATTCATCTAATAGCTCTTTAATCTGGGCTTTCAACTCCAAGTCATTTTTATCTTTCAGATAAATATAACAAGACCCATCACAATTATGAGCAAACGCTCTCCATGTATGAATTTTATTATTCTTTAAAGTAATTAAGCCCTTTTGCTTAAATAAATAATTTGGATAGATTACTTTATTTACTGACAGTTGGCTATGATCTCCTAATATAATAATTGCCGTCTCATCATACATTCCAGTCTCTTGCAAGGTCTCAATAATTTCTTTCAGGCGTATATCATGACGCAAAAAAGCTTCTTTTATCTCTGGAGCATCTACTCCGAAATCATGACGATTCGTATCCACATCCGTAAAATGAACCATAGTCAAATTGGGTTTATATTTTCTTAAAGTATGCAAAAGAGATTGATGTACAAAATTATCCAACTGTGGTTGTTTTACTCCATCTCTTAAGTGTCCAAAGTTTTTTAATAATTCAATTTCATATAAGGCACTTCCATTAAGGAAAGAAACCATTTCTTGAGTCTCCCATGGTCTGTTTGGCAAAATCTCAGGAATGTTATAATTGATTTTGGCACCTGCTGTTACAGGCCATAAAAGAGCTGCTACTTTCATTCCAGCCTTCCTTGCCTCATCATAAAAGGTGCTTCCCTTCACATACTTTCTTTTCCAAAACCAGTCTGGTTTCTTCCTGTGTGGCTGAATCATAGTGTTATTTACGATTCCATGACGGTTGGGATATTTACCAGTTACAATCGAAGTATGAGCAGGATAGGTTAAAGTTGGGTAAATAGAAGAAACTTCCTTACAATAAGCAGAATTCTCTAAAAACTTCTTAAAGTTAGGCAGCTCACATAAAGTATTAAAATCTCGGCTTCCAACCGCATCAAAAGAAACTATAACTGTATACTTAGGGATTCTTTTATTCATCTTCATCCTCCTTGGCCTCTCTAATTATCTTGTCTAAATGATTTGCTATCTTAGATTCATATCCATTTTCTGTAGGGCGATAAAACTTACTTCCTTTTAATTCATTTGGTAGATATTGTTGATCTACATAATGATTCTTATAATCATGAGCATATTTATATCCAATTCCATGGCCTAGCTTAGCAGCCCCCTTGTAATGTGCATCTTGCAAATAAGGTGGAATCGTCGCTGTTTTTTCATTCTTTACACGTTCTAACGCTTCATCGATTGCCAAATAAGAAGCGTTACTCTTAGGAGCACAGGCCACATATATAGCAGCTTGAGCTAAAATAATTCTAGCTTCTGGCATTCCTATTCTTTCTACTGCCATAGAAGCTGATAATGCTAGCGAAAGAGCATTTGGATCTGCATTTCCTACATCTTCAGATGCGCATATCATAATTCTTCTTGCAATAAAGGTCACGCTTTCACCAGCATAAATCATTCGTGCAAGATAGTATACCGTTGCATCTGGGTCAGAACCTCTCATGCTTTTAATAAAAGCTGAAATGGTATCATAATGATTGTCACCTGTCTTATCATAACGTACTGCTCTTTTTTGTATACATTCTGATGCCACAGATAAGGTTATCCTTACTTTTCCATCTTCCCCTCTAGCAGTGGTCAAAACTCCAAGTTCTATGGCATTTAGAGCTGCTCTTGCATCTCCATTTGAAATATCAGATAGAAATTCAAGTGCATCTTCCTCTATCACAGCATCATAGACGCCCATCCCTCTTTCCTTATCAGTAATGGCACGAAGTAAGAGTTCTTTAATATCATCTTTTTCCAATGATTTTAATTCAAAGACAATGGAGCGTGAAATAAGAGCGCTATTCACTTCAAAATAAGGATTTTCCGTGGTAGCTCCAATTAAAATAATCGTTCCATCCTCTACAAAAGGAAGCAAATAATCCTGTTGACCTTTGTTAAACCTATGAATTTCATCTATAAATAATATGGTTTTCTTCCCATACATACCCATATTATCTTTTGCTACAGCAATGACTTCTTCCATATCTTTTTTTCCTGAAGAAGTAGCATTAATCTGATTAAATTCAGCTTTCGTCGTATTGGCAATCACTTTTGCCAAAGTGGTTTTTCCAGTACCTGGTGGTCCATAAAATATAATAGAACTTAATTTATCTGCTAAAATAGCACGATAAAGTAGTTTATCTTTACCAATAATATGCTTCTGCCCTACTACCTCATCTAATGACTTTGGTCGTATTCTAGAGGCTAGGGGAGATTCCTTTTCCATCTTATTACTTCTCATATAATCAAATAAATCCAAGGATAATGTACCCCTTTCTTTTTTTTAATTTCCAACAAACTTTACTTGCTTTATTATACCAATTTTAATCTCAGCTAACAAGTGGTCCATGACTTAAAGTGAAAAAGAGTCCTCCCATCGAAGAACCCTTCAACAGGAAAACTCTTTCTATATTTATATTACATAACTATTGCCTTGTTTTTGGAGTTGGATATCTACTAAATCTGCTATTGTAGTCGTATCGATTACACTTTTAATTGCTTCATCTAATCGTTTAAATACCTCAACTGTAGCACATGCTTCAATTTTCGAACAACTATCTGTTTCATCTTCTAAACAAGCCACGGGTGCTAAACTACCTTCTGTCAATCTCAAAATCATACCTACTGTATAAAAATGAGGTTCTTTTGCAAGCTTATATCCACCAGATGCTCCTCTAACACTCTTTACAAATCCTGCTCTGCTTAACAAAGTAACGATTTGCTCTAAATACTTATCCGACACTTCTAAACTCTCAGCTATTTCTTTAATTTTAATGTAGTCACCATTTCCATTTATCGATAAGTGTAACATCATTTGTAAAGCATAGCGTCCTTTTGTTGATACTCTCATATAATTATCACCTACATTCTATTTTTCTGTTTCCCACATGTATGTTTCCATTATAGAGTAATATTTCATACTTTGTCAATAGATATATAGGGGTTACATGGTTTGCTATATCTTATAAGAGAACATTTGAGTTGAAAGATATCTTTCACCTGTATCTGGTAAAAGAACAACTATTTTTTTGCCAACATTCTCTGGTCTCTTTGCTACTTGCAAACCTGCCCATAAAGCTGCACCTGAAGAGATACCCACTAGAACTCCTTCAAGTCCTGCTACGTCCCTTCCAATTGCAAAAGCATCATCATTATCTACTTGAATGATTTCATCATAGACTTTCGTATCTAAAACTTCTGGAATAAATCCAGCACCAAGCCCCTGTATTTTATGAGGTCCAGCTACGCCTTTTGATAAAATAGGTGAACCTAAAGGTTCAACTGCCACCACTTTGATATTTGGGTTCTTCTCTTTCAAAAATCTACCCACTCCAGTAATCGTTCCACCTGTTCCAATTCCTGAAACAAAAATATCAACTTCACCATCTGTATCTTCCCAGATCTCTGGTCCTGTTGTTTCTTTATGAATTTTAGGGTTTGCTGGATTTGTAAATTGACTTGGTATAAAAGAATTAGGAATCTCTGCTGCAAGCTCTTCTGCTTTAGCTATTGCTCCTTTCATCCCCTTCGCACCCTCTGTAAGCACCAATTCCGCACCATATGCTTGAATTAAATTCCTACGTTCAACTGTCATAGTCTCTGGCATTACAATAATTATACGATATCCTCTTGCAGTAGCGATGGCTGATAAGCCAACTCCAGTATTTCCACTTGTTGGTTCAATAATTGTAGAGCCTTCTTTCAATAAACCTTTTTCTTCTGCATCTAGAATCATTGCTTTTGCAATTCTATCTTTTACACTTCCTGCTGGATTAAAACTCTCAAGCTTAGCGTATACGGTAGCAACAGCATTTTCCTTCTCTGTAATTTTAGTTAACTGAAGCAAAGGTGTGTTCCCTACTAATTCATCTAATGATTTAAATATTCTTGACATAATATATCCTCCTAATATTTTTATTGTTTCTATTTTATTTTATGATTTCTAATTTATTTTAACTTAGAGCTTCCTCTAAATCAGCTATGATATCATCAATGTGCTCTATTCCAATTGATAATCTAATTGTATTTGGTTTAATTCCAGAATTTAAAAGTTCTTCATCAGTCATCTGAGAATGGGTTGTCGTATAAGGGTGAATCACCAACGACTTGGCATCCGCAACATTTGCGAGCAATGAAAACACTTGTAGTTTATCTATAAATTTTTGTGCTTCTACAGAACCACCTTTAATTTCAAAAGTAAAGATTGATCCTGCTCCTTTCGGAAAATATTTCTTTGCTAATTCATGGTAAGAACTACTTGCTAAAGATGGATAATGTACTTTCTCTATTTGAGGGTGATTTTCTAAATATTCTGCTACCTTCTCTGCATTTGATACATGGCGCTCCAATCTTAAAGAAAGGGTTTCTAATCCTTGTAAAAATAAAAAGGAGTGTAGCGGAGCCATAGTTGCTCCAGTATCTCTAAGTAGTACCGCACGAATCTTTACGACAAAAGCCGCTGCTCCCACTGCCTTCGTAAAACTAATTCCATGATAACTAGGATTTGCTTCTACTAAAGATGGAAATTTACCAGAAGCCTCCCAGTCGAACTTACCTCCATCAACAATAACTCCACCAATCGCTGTTCCGTGCCCACCTATAAATTTAGTTGCTGAATGAACTACAATATCAGCGCCATGTTCAAGTGGTCTAAATAAATACGGAGTAGCAAAAGTATTATCTACTACAAAAGGTATTTTATTCTCATGAGCAACTTTTGCAATCTTTTCAAAATCAAGTAGATTTGCATTTGGATTTCCTATACTCTCAATAAAGATGGCTTTCGTGTTTGGTCTAATTGCAGATGCAAAACTATCCTCTTCATCAGGATCCACAAAAGTAGTTGTGATTCCATATTCAGGTAGTGTATGCGCCAAAAGATTAAAAGATCCACCATATATGGTCTTTGCTGCCACAATATGATCTCCGGCATGAGCTAGGTTTTGAATGGTATAAGTAACTGCTGCTGCA
>CAYYVJ010000021.1:6742-10492 GCA_964475115.1 uncultured Lachnospiraceae bacterium | reverse complement strand
CTGCTGCATGTTGTGAATTATCAAACACGTAAGAAGATGTCTGATAAATAGGAACTGCTCTTGCTCCCGTCACTGGATCAGGTGACTCCTGACCTACATGTAGTTGCTTTGTTTCAAATTTCCATTCACTCTTATTTAATTTACTCATACTCATTCCTCCCACCATTCTATATTTTGTTTAATTATTAGCTTTTTACTTCCCTTTTACTCATTCTCTTTATTTCCTATCTGTTTACTATGAAATAATTATAATTCATTTTTTTAACTCTGTCAATATACATTATTAGTTTTATATAAAAAAATTTCGCATTTGAAAAAACACTTCAAAATGCGAAATTTTATAACTCTATTATATGATAGCTTCTATTCTTAATTCAGATTCTCTAGATAAGTCTATATAAGACTCTCCTACCCTAACCACTGGTTTTGCTAAATTAAAAGAATTAATCATTATGACTTCTCCCTCCGTTCCATCATTTAAGCGAACCTGATTATGCAAGTAGGTTTGAGCCACATTCTTTAAGAAAGTCATAATATATTCTGTTTCATATAATTGTAAGCCTTCTCTCTCAAATTCCAAAATAACATCAAAAGGACAGATCGTTTCCCTATATAATCTTGATGATGTCATGGCATCATATACATCTGCAATTGCAATAATTTTTGCATACTTACTTATCTGTTCTCTTTGTATGGACATAGGATAACCACTTCCATCACAACGTTCATGATGCATAAGTGCTACATGTTTAACTCTCTCATCCAAATCTAAATCTTTAAGCACTTGATATCCCTTTAAAGAATGAGATTTCATCACCTCATATTCACTTTTCGTTAATTTATAAGGTTTATAAAGAATATTCTCTGGAATTAAAAGCTTACCAATATCATGAAGTAAGCCACTAAGCCCTAATATTTCTATATCCTCTTCAGAAAAATGAAGCCATCTTCCAAGTACTGTAGCAATTAATGATACATTTACCGAATGCATATAGGTGATATCCGATGTTTCACGCATATTATTTAACATATCAAAAATATGAAATTGACCATCATTTTGTTGAGTCAATTCCATGGATGCCGTCATTGTTTCAATCAAATCAATCGCTGAAATTTCCTTCTTTATTATCTTTTTCATAGAATCTTGTACATGATCGGTCACATGAGAATACTCTTTGCTAAATGTTTGAAACTCTTTGCTTGATTTTACACGAGTAGAAAAAATAGATTCATCTTCATGTAAATCCATTTCATTTGCATCTGTGTTATCTTGAATAATAATACTTATAGCAGGTATACCATAGATTTTCAAACGAGTGATCATCCTATCATTCAAAACACTACGCCTAGGAACAATCAGTTGATCAGAAGATGTATAAACATCATCTCCTACAATCATACCCGAAATCAAATCATTGATTCGAACTCTTTTCTTCATTTGTTTTACCCCCCCACATTTTTTTACCTCTCCATTCAAAGCGAATTAAGAACAGCCTTTTTTTATTCTTTCTATTGCCTCTAACGTATTTTCATAACTTCCAAAGGCTGTAAGTCTAAAATATCCCTCTCCACTTGGTCCAAACCCAGAACCAGGTGTTCCCACTACATTTGCTTCATTTAATAGATAATCAAAGAATTCCCAAGATGACATATTCTTTGGTGTTTTCATCCATATATAAGGCGCATTAATTCCACCTGATACAGAATATCCTGCATGAGCCAAACCTTCACGAATTACTTTTGCATTATTCATATAATATGCAATCATTTCCTTTGTTTCTATCTTACCTTCTTCTGTATAAATCGCTTCTCCAGCTCTTTGAATAATATAGGGTGCTCCATTAAATTTAGTGCCATGCCTTCTTGCCCATAGACTATTTAGAGTTACACCATTTGATTTTAATTCCTTTGGAATGACTGTAAAGCCTAATCTAGTACCTGTAAAACCAGCATTTTTAGAAAAGCTTCTCAGCTCAATCGCGCATGCTTTTGCACCTTCACATTCATAAATTGTATGTGGTACATCTTCTTGCGTAATATAAGCCTCATATGCAGCATCATAAATAATAACTGCTCCTACTCTTAGTGCGTAATCTACCCACGTTTGTAGTTCGGATTTTGTAATCGTTGAACCTGTAGGATTGTTAGGGAAACAAAGATAAATAATATCTGGAGTTTTCTCTGGCAATTGGGGGGCAAAATTAGTTTCCTCGGTACATGGCATATAAATAACTTCACTCCATTTACCTGTTGCCTCTATATAATCACCTGTGCGACCTGCCATAGCATTAGTATCCACATATACTGGATATACAGGATCACAGACAGCTATTTTATTATCTACAGAAAAAATATCTCCAATATTTCCAGAATCACTTTTTGCTCCATCGCTGATAAAGATTTCATCTAATGCTATCTCAGCACCTCTAGCCCTATAATCATTATCTACAATCGCTTGTCTTAAAAATTCATATCCTAAATCAGGTGCGTATCCTTTAAATGTCTCTGCCACACCCATTTCATCTACAGCACGATGCAATGCATGAACTACAGTTGATGACAAGGGCAATGTTACATCACCAATTCCCAAACGAATAATCTTTTTATCTGGATTTGACTCTGAAAATTCCCTTACTTTCTTTCCAATAGTTGAAAACAGATAGCTACCTGGCAGTTTTAAATAATTGTCATTAATCTTATACATACTTTCCTCCATTTATCAGAATATTTCTACTCTTATCATAATGTTAGCCTATTTATTTGTCAACGAATTTCACCTGATTTTATGGACAAACACAAGCAAAAGAATTATAATGGCTCTTTAGAAATATCAAAATAACACGAAAGTGTCTGAAAAGAGGATAACATGACTGGAACAATTGTTAATACTGCTGCCATTGCCATTGGAAGCTTTGCAGGTGTTTTTTTTGGAAAAAAATTAAAAGAAGAGGTTTCTGAATCTTGCCTTAAATCAGTAGGTATAGCGGTTTTAATTGTAGGACTAAGCGGAGTGCTTTCTATTATGTTAAGTTCTGATTCTGATGGAACAATAGAAGCAAATGGAGGAATGAGCTTATTAATTAGCCTTGTACTAGGAACTGCTATAGGTGAAATGTTAAAGTTAGAAGATCGTCTTACGAAACTAAGCGATTATTTTGAAATGAAATTACATATAGATGGATTTTCAAAAGGCTTTGTAAATTCCTCAATTCTTTTTTGTTCTGGTGCTATGGCTATTATTGGGTCCTTTAATGACGGTTTATACGGAGATTCTAGCCTTCTTATTATAAAAAGTGTAATGGATGGTGCCAGTGCTATTTTTCTCGCGTCTACTCTTGGAATAGGTGTGGCATTTTCAGCCATAGCCATCTTCTTTTATCAAGGTGCACTTACTGTTTTTGCAGGATTTTTGGCCCCCATCCTTTCAGACCAACTTATGAACGACTTTAGCATGGTGGGCTTTGCTATCGTTATGTGTATCGGCCTAAATATGATGGGAGCCACAAAATTTAAAACTTCAAATATGGTTCCTGCTCTTTTTGTTATCCTTGTTCTTCAATTTATTCCTTGGTTTTAGGCACTGGCATTTTCAAATTGAGCATTATATAGCTCTGCATAAAATCCACCTGCTAGCAACAAATCATCATGTTTACCTTGCTCTACTATGTTTCCATCTTTCATAACTAAAATTAAATCTGCATCCTTAATGGTGGATAGTCTATGGGCTATAATAAAACTCGTTCTTCCTTC
>CAYYVJ010000021.1:3702-6642 GCA_964475115.1 uncultured Lachnospiraceae bacterium | reverse complement strand
TCTTCCTTCTAGTCCATTCACAGCTACAGGATTATCTACAATCTGGTCTTCCTCATCTTCTTCTAAAAATTCAAACACTCGCTCTGCTGCTGCGACCATTGATTGGACCATGTTAGATACTTGTGCTGCTTGGGCTATCGGTTGATTAAAGCTTCTTACATATTGAATAAAGGATTGAATCTGTCCTACCTCTATCGCTTGCTTAATCACTAGATATCCACCTAAGATCGAAACAGCCACATAACCAAGATTCCCGATAAAAGTCATAATCGGCATCATAAGACCTGAAAGAAATTGAGACTTCCATGCTGAATCAAATAAGACATGATTCGTTTTTTCAAATTCAGCAATCGCAGACTCTTCCTTGTTAAAGGCGGAGACAATCGTATGACCTCCATACACTTCTTCTACTTGCCCATTTATTTTTCCTAAGTACTCTTGTTGCGTTGAAAAATACTTCTGAGACTTTTTCATAATAATTGAAATTAGAACCATAGAAAAAGGTAATACAAATAAAACAACTAAAGTCATAGATATGCTTATACGAAGCATCATTACCAATACACCGACAATAGTAACAAATGAGGTAATAAGCTGTGTTACACTTTGACTTAAATTCTGGCTTAAAGTATCTACATCATTTGTAAATCTTGATAATACTTCTCCATGTGTCTTTGTATCAAAATAATTCATAGGCATTCGATTTATCTTCTGTATTAATTCTTTTCGAATGCGATAAGTGATTTTCTGAGTTACACCCGACATGATAATGCCTTGTGCAAAAGAAAAAACAGCACTAATCAAATATAAAGTCATCAATGTCATTAATATTTTTCCAATTACTTGAAAATCAATCCCTGTTCCACCAGATAGTTTGGATAATAATCCATTAAAAATTTCAGTTGTTGCATTACCTAAGATTGTAGGACCTAGAATAGAAAATATGGTACTTCCAATTGCAAAAAATGCAACGATAAGCAAATTAATTTTATATTTTCCAATGTATTTAAGTAGTTTACCCATGGTCTTTTTAAATTCCTTAGGCTTTTCGACGCTTCCCATGGCACCATGACCACCGCCTCCTACTTTTACCTTAGGGGTATTTTCATTTTTACTCATCCTTTGACACCTCCTCTAGTTCCCTTTCATTAATGCCTAATTCCTTTTCAGAAAGTTGTGACATTGCAATCTGTCTATATATCTCACTTGTCTTCAATAATTCCTTATGAGTTCCAATTCCTGCAAGTTTTCCTTCATCTAATACAATAATCTGATCTGCATTCAAAATCGTACTAATTCTTTGAGCTACAATAAGCACTGTACTATCTTTAATTTCTTTCTTAAGTGCTGCTCTAAGAGCCACATCTGTTTTATAATCTAAAGCCGAAAAACTATCATCAAAAATATAAATATCCGGATTTTTTGCAATTGCTCTTGCAATTGACAATCTTTGCTTTTGACCACCAGACACATTATTTCCTCCTTGGGAGATTTCTGAATCAAATCCTTCTGGCTTTTCTTTTACAAACTCCAATGCTTGTGCTATTCTTGCTGCACGTTCCAACTCTGCCTCATCCGCTTTTTCATTTCCAAATTTCACATTCGATTCAATGGTTCCTGAAAACAAAACTCCTTTTTGCGGCACAAGTCCAAGCTTATCTCTAAGCTCAGTTAATTTTATTTCTCTTATATCTACACCATCAATTAAGATTCGTCCCTTCGTCACATCGTAAAACCTTGGAATTAGATTTATTAAAGTTGATTTTCCACTTCCAGTACTTCCGATAAATGCTATGGTCTCTCCAGGCTTTGCTTGGAAGGAAATATCTGTTAAAATTTCTTCATCTGCACCAGGATAACTAAAATGTACATGATCAAATTCTATAAAACCTTTTGTGATCATTTCATGTGCCTTACTGACTTCCGCTTCTATAATCGTGTCTTTAACAGTTAATATTTCATCAATACGAACAGCAGAAACCGATGCTCTAGGTAACATAATCGATACCATACTAATCATTAGAAATGACATAATTATCTGCATTGTATAAGCAACAAATGCCATCATATCACCCACTTGCATCGTTCCCATATCTACGCCTTGGGAGCCCACCCATACAATCAATATGGTAATCAAGTTCATTACCAACATCATTAAAGGCATCATAATAGCCATCACTCGAGTCACAAACAAATTGGTTTTTGTTAAGTCTTTATTTGCCTTGTCAAACCTCTCTTCTTCATGTCTCTCTTTATTAAACGCACGAACAACAGACAATCCTGTTAAAATTTCTCTCGTTACTAAATTTACTTTATCCACTAACTTTTGCAATAATTTAAACTTTGGAATAACAACAGCAAATAAGAAGCCAATAATAATCATAATGGCTGCCACTGCAACCCCTATAATCCAAGCCATAGAAGTGTTGGTATTAAACACTTTAAGTACACCACCTATTCCCAAAATAGGTGCATAAAACAAAATTCGTATCAGCATAACAAACATACCTTGAATCTGTTGAATGTCATTTGTACTTCTTGTTATTAGGGAAGCCGTAGAAAATTGATCAAACTCTGCATTTGAAAATGATAACACCTTTTTAAAAACCATCCCTCTCAAATCTCTACCCAATAGAGCTGATATCTTAGATGATAAATAAACAACAGATATACTAGCCAACATACCAAGCAAAGCATATCCCAACATTTTTATTCCTGTTGCTAAAATATATCTTATTTGAATAGAATCCATATTTAGTCCAAGGGCTTCATATTCATTTTTCACGTAAGAAACCATCATTTGATCTGTAATGGTTCCTGGTAATCCTTCAATCTGTTGATTCATAGAACTTACTACTTGCTCATTGATTTCCATTGGCATCTCTAAGCCGGCATCGCTTTTTGATTCAATAAATGATACTGCTAGAATAGGTTTTTTCA
>CAYYVJ010000021.1:0-3602 GCA_964475115.1 uncultured Lachnospiraceae bacterium | reverse complement strand
CCTCCATTCGTTTAATCATAACCATTATTGTATTGTTTCTACCATGCTGTCAATACACTTTTTATTTGTTAACAAAAATATAAGAATTATAAAATCTATTTTTTATATGACACCTGGATTCATATGCTCAATTAAAATCCTTAATCCCATAGCAATTAAAATCAAACCACCCGCAAACTCTGCTTTTGATTTATATTTCATCCCAAATACACAACCTACCTTAACACCTATTATAGACAGAATCAGGGTAATGATACCAATAAAGGAAACTGCAGGAATAATATCTACTTGTAAAAAGGCAAAGGTTACGCCTACTGCCAAAGCATCAATGCTAGTAGCCAATGAAAGAACAATCATTTCTTTCGGATGCAAATCACAACTTATAGGTTCTTCATTACTCCTAGATTCTTTTATCATATTTAAGCCAATTATCCCCAATAAAATAAAAGCAATCCAATGGTCTAAAGATTGTATACTAGAATTAAATTGTACTCCTACAAAATAACCAAGCAAAGGCATACTACCTTGAAAAAATCCAAAGTATGCACCAATTTTAAGTGCTTGCTTATAATTAATTTTAGACATACATAATCCTTTACAGATTGCAACTGCACATGCATCCATCGATAAACCTACTGCAATTATAAATAATTCAAATAAACTCATTTTAGAACTCCTTTTTCTTGTATTGGTATTTTTATAGGGCACATTAAAATAACGAGGCTTATCTGCACAAAAAAGATGCAGATAAGTCTCGTTATTTACGTGAAAGCTAAGCAAATCTTACTAGTGGTTACTTCCATCGCGATAAATAAAGCCAGATATAAAATATCAGCATGTTGACTTTATTACACAGTGTGTTAACTACTCCCTTATCTATATAGAATTATAGACATTGGGATAATGATTGTCAACCCAGCTTTTTCTGACTAAAATGTTAAAGGGGTAAACAACTTTTTATTTTTCAAATACTCCCCTCAGAGCGCTTTAAAAAGTAACAAGTTTAATATCACCAATCGATTCAAGTTCAACCACGACTTCATAATCATCTGGACCACATACGTCAAAGGTCTTTGCAGTAGTTGCATCTACAATTTGATAATCTGAAATACCTTTTGTTAAAACTGAAGAAATAAATCCACAACAAAGCAACATAACCATACATAATTTAATTCTAGACATCACTTTTGTCCCCCTTTTGATTTATCTTTTTAAATTATGACATGTATCTTATAGCTTGTAAACAGACATTTATGTCCTATTTTTCGATTCCCCGAAATAATTCAGGTGGATTTTCTCCATCTTCTTTTTTTGCCTCTCATACTTACCATCCATATTAACCAATTTCAAAAGTTCTAAAATCGTATTATGGACTTCTTCTGCTTCCCCCATCTTATTTGTCATGCATAATAACTCGAATTTTCTCATCAAAAGACTTGGTAAAAAACGAATGTTATTATGAGCAATCGAGAAGTTAATTCCTTTTTCTGTAAGCTCCAATGCAGGTTCTAAATTTGATTTCAACATATAAGAACTGCCCAAATTATATAACACTAGTTCATATATCTTTTTTTCATAGACTGATACGAGCTTAATCGTATCGAATTCGCTGATTCTATTTTCAAGTACTTCTTTCATAGAAACAAAAATCTCTATGGCCTCCTCATGCTTGTCAAGAGCTCCATAGCAACTACCAAGGCAATTCCATATAGAAAGTTCGATGTTATTATACAATAAATAGTTGTTTTTCTTCACATGAATCTTATCTTCTATGCCAATATTCATAGCCTCCATACATAGTCCTATCGTCTTCTCAAAATCTTTCTCAAAATTAAAAGTATGTAATGCCTCAGCGTATAGTAACATTTGGCAATTCTCTTTTATGGTAAGATCAAGGTTCTTTTTCAGTTCCTCGATTATCAGTGGCAATGCTTCGATCGAATTTGTTTCCAATATTTTGTTGAATTCTACCTTGTACTTGATCGAAGCCGCTGACTCGTTTGAAAAGTATAGTTCAAAATAATTATACAAATTTATATTAAATTTTCGTGATAATCCATTGAGCACATCCATCCTCGGATAGCATTCACCTTTTTCTAATCTTCCATACTGACGTATTGTGCATACTCCAGCTGATACTTCTCCTTGTGTAAGTTTACACATTTTACGAAGTTCATATAATAGCTCTCCAAAGTGCTTATATTTCAATGTATACTACCTCCTATTCTTCCTTATTTTACCACATAAAACCTTTTATGCACAGATTTAGCTTTTACTAATATACTATATTTGTAATATAGTGTAAAACTCATTACACTAACATAATAAGCCGCAGGAGGAAAATATGAAACAATGGATCTTAGGGATACTTACTTTTATGATAGTATTTTCACTTATAGGATGTAATAAAGAAACGGATAATAAGCTTACAAAGATCACTTTAAACGAAGTTGCACATTCCATTTTTTATGCCCCACAATATGCTGCCATTGAACTAGGTTATTTTGAAGAAGAAGGACTGGATATTACTTTAATAAACGGTGCAGGGGCAGATAATGTTATGACAGCTTTAATTTCAGGGGATGCACAAATTGGTTTTATGGGTTCAGAGGCTTCCATTTATGTTTATTCAGAAGGGGCTTCTGACTACGCAGTGAATTTTGCTCAGCTTACCCAGCGAGCAGGTAACTTCTTAGTAGGCAGAGAAGAACATTCTGATTTTTCCTGGACAAATCTTATGGGAAAAGAAATTATAGGTGGCCGAGATGGTGGAATGCCACAAATGGTACTAGAATATATACTAAGACAAAACGGAATTGACCCTAAAGAAGACGTTTCTATTATACAAAATATTAATTTTGGGTTAACTGCTGGTGCCTTTTCAGGTGGAACTGGCGATTACACGGTAGAATTTGAGCCTTTTGCTACAGCCCTTGAACTAGAAGGTGATGGATATGTAATTGCTTCCCTAGGTGTAGATAGTGGCTATATCCCATACACTGCATATAGCGCTAAAAAAAGCTATCTAGAAAAAAATCCAGAAATTATTCAACATTTTACTAATGCCATTCAAAAAGGGATCAATTTCGTAAACACACATACTGCAGAAGAAATTGCAAAAGCTATTTCACCACAGTTCCCAGAAACTGATTTGAAAAATTTAGAGATTATTGTCGGAAGATACCTCGATCAAGATACATGGAAAGAAGATGCTATTTTCTTAGAAGACGGCTTTCAATTACTACAAGATGTTTTAGAACAATCAGGACAATTGTCTGAACGCGTCCCTTATTCAAACTTAGTAGATACAACTTTTGCCATAAAAGCTTATGAAA
Organism: uncultured Lachnospiraceae bacterium; assembly: GCA_964475115.1. Taxonomy (GTDB): domain Bacteria; phylum Bacillota; class Clostridia; order Lachnospirales; family Lachnospiraceae; genus CAYYVJ01. The sequence continues at coordinate 267 of CAYYVJ010000021.1, read as the reverse complement.
AACAAAAATAATTAGTAAATTTTATGTTAATTGGTAAATAATTACCTGAAATCCAATTGACAATTCTGACAATCTATGGTAATATGGTAAAAGGTTACAAATCGGTGTAACTAACTATTATATTTAATTTATTTTGGAGGTATTACGATGAACAAAGGTACAGTTAAGTGGTTTAATAACCAAAAAGGTTACGGATTTATTTCTGATGAAGCAGGAAACGATGTATTCGTTCACTATTCAGGACTAAACATGGATGGCTTCAAGTCT
>CAYYVJ010000020.1:0-26496 GCA_964475115.1 uncultured Lachnospiraceae bacterium | reverse complement strand
GGAATACTTGGGCGAAACTCTTGCTTTAGCTAATATTGAACTTCATACTGGACGTCATCATCAAATTCGCTTACAATTTGCAAGTAGAAACACTCCTCTATGGGGTGATACAAAATATAATCCTGATTGGAACAAAAAAAGCCCAACTAACCAGTGGGTTAATATCGGACTTTTTTCTTATCATTTAGAATTTTCACATCCAAAAACAAAAAAGCTTCTTTCTTTTACTCTCAAACCTAAGGATGGTATCTTTGAATTATTTGAATTTTAAACTTTAAATCGATATCCTACTCCCCATATCGTTTCAATATATTGGGGTTTAGAGGTATCAAATTCTATCTTCTCTCTTATTTTCTTTATATGAACAGTAACTGTAGCAATATCACCAATGGATTCCATATCCCAAACTTTTGTAAATAGTTCTTCTTTTGTGTACACATGATTTGGATTTTGAGCTAAAAAGGTTAATAAATCAAATTCCTTTGTAGTAAAATTCCTTTCTTCTCCATTAATATAAACACGTCTTGCTGTTTTATCAATTTTAATTCCACGAATCTCAATAATTTCACTCTCTTGAGCATTACTACCTATAAGTCTATCATATCTTGCAAGATGAGCTTTTACTCTAGCCACTAATTCACTGGGGCTAAAAGGCTTTGTCATGTAATCATCTGCTCCAAGGCCAAGTCCACGTATTTTGTCAATATCATCTTTTTTTGCAGAAACTAAAATAATAGGTATATTTTTTATTTCACGAATCTTTCTACAAATTTCAAATCCATCTATATTAGGTAACATTAAATCTAATATAAACAAATCAAAATCTTCTTTAAGCGCACGTTCAAGCCCCTTATCACCTGTAACTTCAATCTCAACTTCAAAGCCGCTTAATTCTAAATAATCCTTTTCCAGTTCTGCAATACTAATCTCATCTTCTACAATCAAAATCTTACTCATAGATAATTTCCTCCTGATATTTTCTAAACACAATAAACATAACGGTTCCTGTAGACTCCTTGCTGGTTGCCCAAACCTTACCACCATGATCTTCCATAATCTTTTTTACAATAGATAAGCCTATTCCACTTCCACCTTTTAGAGAATTCCTAGATGCATCTGTTCGATAGAATCGGTCAAAAATATGCGGTAAATCCTTTACAGATATTCCTTTCCCATTGTCTTCTATTTCAACCTGAACAAAATCTCCTACATCCTTAATACGGACATTAATTACTCCTTTTTTATCTCCAATGTATTTTACTGAGTTACCAATAACATTATTAATTACTTTCTTTAACTGTTCTGGATCTGCTATAATCATAATATTTTCATCCGCATAATTAAAATAAGTAATGTCAATATGCTGAGCCTCCAGATCTAGGCTTAATTCTTCCACGCAGTCCCTAAAATAGCGATCAATGTTAATCTTCCCAAATGTATATGGGATTTTATTTGTATCTATCTTTGAATAGAAGGTCAATTCATCTATTAAACGTTCCATATCATTTGCTTTTATATAAATGGTTTTAATATATTTATCAATTTTCTCTGGTGTGTCTGCTACTCCATCAAGAATTCCTTCTACATACCCTTTAATAGCAGTAATCGGTGTTTTTAAATCATGAGAAATATTGCTTATTAATTCTTTTCCTTCTTTATCGTTATCTAATTTTTCATTTGCTGATTCCTTTAAGCGAATTCTCATTTCCTCAAAATCACCATAAAGTTCACATATTTCATTGGATCCATTTATTTTAAGAGTGAAATTTAAATTTCCCTCCGTAATCTTATGAGTGGCTTCTTGTAAAATTCGAATTGGCTTAACCACACTCTTGTATATCCATGCAATTAAAAGTCCTGATGTGGCAATTAAAATAAGTATTGTAATAGTTATCATACTATAAATAAACGTTTTCACTTGAGGAACAAGGTTATTTATCTTAATTGCAATAAAAATACTTCCTTCACTTCCGTCTGGAAACAAAAAATCTTTCTGTTTCACTAAATTTTGTATCTCTCCACCTAAATATATTCCATTCTCCGAATCATAATTATAATTCCCATACCTGGGCAGATTATCTACTATCTTATTGTTTGTTTCATCTCCATTGTATATAATATCCGACCCTTTTCTGACAATAAGAAAGGAGTATTTTTCTGATAATTTTTCATTTAAACGCTCTAAATAATCTTTATCCTTTTCAAACTTCTCAGGAGTTTCATCCGTTGCCTTAGCAATATCATGATAATTCTTCATTGTTAGTTTGTTAAATAAAATAATTGGATTGGAAACATCTTCATATCCGTCAGTATCAATATCATAGTTCTCTTCGATTAGCCTAACTTGTTTTCTACTTAGGATTACACCAAAGAGGGGCACCAATCCCACAGGTACTAGAATAATTATTATAAAAGCGGCAATAAGTTTTGTCTTTATCTTCATCTTTTCACTCCGCATCTTATTATTGATTCACTGTGCTTATTGTACCATAAATAGCACAATATTACATCTAAGCAAATATAAATTATTCTAAACTTTCTATAAAGTAATAGAATAAAATAGGAAGAAGCTATTTTTAGCCTCTTCCTATTGTTTATACATTTATTCATTTAAAATAAAATTATTATTTAGATACCTAAGAATCGCTAGGATAGGTTTAAATAATATTAAGGTTACTGCAAAATTACTAATACAGTGAATAATATCAAAGGGTATCCCGCTTACCCAAAATGCAGCTCCCATCCCCCAACCTCCTATAAAGAAATAAGGTATGGCACACAATGCTCCAAAACTCAGTCCATAGAGAGCACATATTAAGCACCAAAATAGATGACTTGTGTATTTTTGAAACCATAAGGTAAATAGTGCAAGTAGGGTCCATACATATAAGTACATAATCCACCATGTTCCAAATCCATAAAACATTCCTTCTAAGATAGCAAAGATATAGATAATAAAAAACACTTTCTTTTTAAACACTAGTGCATAGACAATTACCAGCAAAGAAACTACTTCTATATTTGGCAAAAAGGCTAATGCTACCTGAGATACAAATAGAATTGCACTCAAGAATCCTATGAGTGCAATATCTTTGGTTCTCATAAGCCTAGTAGCCCACTGTCAAAGTGATTTCAAAATGGTCTCCGTCATTTATAGGTGTTTGGTCTACTCCTGTCATAATCGTTTCTCCACCAGCAGTAAAACACCACCATTCCTGATTAGCATCATTTGCAGTTACCCCGTCTACTGTTTTTACAAACAAACCATATTCGGATTCCTCACCTTCAATCAGGTTATGTTCTTCTAAGGCTTGTCTTAGAAACTCTGCATCTGTATTAATCTCAAATTCCTTTGAAGATTCATCAGCTAGAATGACCTCAACTACAATATCTTTCTCACCAACTGTAGCTTTTGGTTTTAAGTTCCAATAAACTGTAGCAAACACTGCCAATAATACCACTACAGCAACTGACAATATCGCTATTTTTTTCTTACTCATACTTTTTTGATTCATAATTTACCTCCTTACCATTTCCGCGTGGCAGTATGTATCCATAGGGGCAGGTCTTCTGACTTAAAGTTCATCGTTACATGCCACGTCTTCCCAGTTTCCCAGTGACTTTTAAATGGCACAACTCCCTTATTACAGCGACGGGATCGTACAGGATTCCAACCTGTTTCCCTTTTAATTTACTTATATATAGTATTATAAGCAAAACCCACTATTCTTTCTACTTAGCATTTTCTAGTCTATCATATTCACTTTGCCTATGCAAATCTAATTTATTTTTACAAATATTTTTTTAATGTCTCTACCATATCTAATTTTTCCCAAGGTAGATTTAAGTCATTTCGTCCAAAATGTCCGTAAGCGGCTGTTTGTTTGTATATAGGACGACGTAAATCTAACATTTTAATAATACCAGCTGGACGAAGGTCAAAGTTTTCTCTAACAATTTGAACAAGAGCTTGATCATCTAATTTTCCTGTTCCAAAAGTATCTACCATAATTGAAGTCGGTTGAGCCACACCAATCGCATAGGATACTTGGATTTCACATTTATCAGCTAGACCTGCAGCTACTAAATTTTTAGCTACATATCTTGCAGCATAAGATGCTGAACGGTCTACTTTAGTACAGTCTTTTCCAGAAAATGCTCCACCACCATGGCGAGCATATCCACCATAAGTATCTACAATAATCTTACGACCTGTTAATCCACTATCACCATTCGGGCCACCTATTACAAAACGACCTGTAGGGTTAATGAAATATTCTGTATTTTCATCTACTAAATCAGACGGAATAATTGCATCAAATACATGTTTTCTAATATCTTTATGAATTTGTTCCTGTGTTACTTCTGCATCATGTTGAGTAGAACAAACTACTGTATTGATATGAACTGGTTTTCCATTTTCATCATATTCTACTGTCACTTGAATTTTTCCATCTGGGCGAAGATATTTTAGTGTTCCATCTTTACGAATCTTTGTAAGCTGCAATGCTAATTTATGAGCAAGTGCTATCGGATATGGCATAAGTTCCTCTGTTTCATTGGAAGCGTATCCAAACATCATTCCCTGGTCACCTGCACCAATTGCCTCTATCTCTTCGTCTGACATTCTACTTTCTCTAGCTTCTAGAGCTTTATTAACACCCATCGCTATATCTGCTGATTGTTCATCTATCGCAGTCATCACTGCACAGGTATTCCCGTCAAAACCATATTCAGAACGGTCATATCCAATCTCTTTTACAGTGTCACGAACAATTTTAGGAATATCTACATATGCATTTGTGGTGATTTCACCCATTACCATAACAAAACCTGTACTTGTACAAGTTTCACAAGCTACTCTACTCATTGGATCTTGCTCTAACAAAGCATCTAAGATTGCATCGGATATCTGGTCACACATTTTATCTGGGTGCCCTTCTGTTACTGATTCTGATGTAAATAATCTTTTCTCCATTCTATTTTCCTCCTTTGAATAATTATATGTTTTTTTGTAAATAAAAAAGTCCACTTAAAAGGGGACTCGACTGTGTGAATCAAATCCGCTTATTGCTCGATTACTCGCTCAGGTTGGCACCTTCCTCAAAAAGGGGTTGCCGTGACTTCATAGATCCTTTGTATCTCCATCACTCTGAATAAGGGAATAAATTATATGGAATTTTCTTTTTGTACTTACATATAAGATAAAATACATCATTTTCGCATATCCGTCAAGCTAAATTTTCACTTTTATTTACTTTTACTATGGGATGGTGTATACTATAAATATAAGTAAAATAATGTAATTTAGTGCTAGCATCACAAAAATATGGCGATATGAGGGATGACTATGGATAAAAAAATGAGGATTTACGTACATAAATTGACTCCAGGAATGGTTGTATCTGATGATGTATATACTTATAACGATCAGCTAATTATTCCCGCAAATAGTGTTCTTTCCGACAAGATGATTACTCGTTTAAGATTCTACTCAATTATTAGTGTTAGTATTTGGGAAGAAACGGTTAATGTTCCTGCGCAAAGTAAATATCAGGATTATTATTCTGATCATATTAAGAATAGTAAAGAGTTTAAAGAATTCAAAGAAGACTTTATGCAAAATACTATTGAATTCAAAAATGTCTTAGATACTCTTGTAACTGACGAATCTCCAACTGTGGATACCAGTGCAATTCTTGATAATCTTGCTGATTTATTAGAGAATACAAGAAACAGTCTACATGCTTTTGATATGATTCACAATATGAGAGAATTAGATGATGCTACCTACGTTCATTCAATTAACGTCTCTATTATTTCTAGAGTTATTGGAAAATGGTTAAACTTTTCTGATGAAGATTTAGATATATTATCCTTATGTGGCGTATTCCATGATATTGGAAAGCTATTAATTCCAAAAGAAATTCTATTAAAACCTTATAAGCTTGATGCTGCTGAGTATGATATTATTAAAACTCATACAATAAGAGGTTATAATCTTTTAAAAAATACCGATTTAGATGAAAGAATTGCTCAAGTAGCACTTATGCATCATGAACGCTGTGATGGAAGTGGATATCCTATTGCATTAACTAGAAATCAGATTCTTGACTTTGCAAAAATAGTAGCTATTGCAGATGTATATGATGGTATGACTGCTTCTCGTGTTTACCGTGGCCCAATCTGTCCTTTTGAAGTAATTGGTCTTTTTGAAAGTGAAGGATTGTACCTATATGAAACAGAATACATAATTACATTCTTGAGAAATATCGTAAATACCTATATGCACAATGATGTAATACTAAGTAATGGAATGCAAGGTCAAATCGTTTTAATTAATAAATCATATTTATCAAGGCCAGTTGTGAAATGCCAAGATATTTTCATTGATTTGTCTAAAGAAAAAAACATAAAAATAATAGCTATCTTATAAAGAACTAAAAATCCGAAACAAAATGTTTCGGATTTTTTAATTGCTTTATTAACTGATTTTTAGTTTAAATTTCTTAACTTCTTTTTCATTAGTGACACGCTCGATTTGAGCACCTAGCCCCTTTAATTTAGATTCAAATCCTTCATATCCTCTTTCAATATAGGAAATATCATCTATCAAGGTATAACCTTCTGCTGCAAGTCCGGCTATAACCAAAGCAGCTCCCGCCCTTAAATCTGGCGCACTCACTTCAGCTCCTGTCAATCTATTTACACCATCTATTATGGCTGTATTTCCTTCTACTTTTATAGAAGCACCCATCCTAGATAACTCATCTACATATTTAAAACGATTCTCAAATATAGTTTCTGTTACAATACTAGTTCCTGAAGATAATGCTAAAGTTACTGCTATCTGAGGCTGCATATCTGTTGGAAAACCAGGATAAGGAAGCGTCTTAACATTGGTATGCTTTAATTCACAGTTTCCAAACACTCGAACTGCGTCATCTTCTTCTGTCACTTGACAACCTATCTCTAATAACTTTGCTGTAATCGCTTCTAAATGCTTCGGTATTACATTTCTTACTACGATATCACCCTTTGTTGCAGCTGCTGCAAACATAAAGGTTCCTGCTTCAATCTGATCTGGAATAATAGAGTACTCTGTTCCGTGGAAAGACTTCACACCTTTTATACGAATAACATCTGTTCCTGCACCTTTGATATTGGCTCCCATACTATTTAAGAAGTTTGCCATATCAACTACATGAGGTTCTTTTGCTGCATTTTCTAAGATCGTATTACCTTCCGCTAATGCTGCCGCCATCATAACATTAATAGTAGCTCCTACAGATGCCATATCAAAATAAATATGACTTCCACGTAAAGATTTAGCTTCTGTTACAATCATTCCATGTTCGATTCTAACATCTGCTCCAAGAGCTTCAAATCCCTTTTTATGTTGATCAATCGGTCTACTTCCAATATTGCATCCACCTGGAAGTGCTACTTCTGCTTTTTTATATTTACCAAGTAGAGCACCTAACAAATAGTATGAGGCTCTAATTTTCTTAATAAATTCATAATCTACGCGAACTGTTGAAATCGTTTTTCCATTAATTAAAACAGAGTTTTTAGTCTTTCTTTGAACTTTCGCTCCAATTTCTTCAATTGCTTGTAATAAAACATTGATATCTCTTACATCAGGAATATTATCTATCAATACTGGTTCATCAGACATAATAGCTGCTGCCAAAATCGCAAGTGCTGCATTCTTTGCACCGCCTACTTCCACTTCACCTATAAGTGGATTCCCACCCTTTATAATATACTGTTCCATTGTACACCTCTATTTATATATTAGTTATTGGTTGTTTAACATAACATCTCTATTCTAGATTATAACATACAATTCTTTATTGTAAACCTTTTTTTTACATTTGCTTATGTTTCGAGAAAAAAGGCCACTACAAAGCTTATTCTTTTGTAGTGACCTTTATCTCTTGTATTTTAATTAATTTAAATATTTCATCGGATTAACAGGAACCCCATTAACTAGAATTTCAAAATGTAAATGTGGGCCAGTACTTCTTCCAGTGTTTCCACTATACCCAATTCTATCGCCTTGCTTTACACTCTGTCCTGCTTTTACTGTAACCTTACTTAAATGTGCATATCTAGTCGTTTTCCCATCTGGGTGAGAAATGTCTACTTTGTATCCATATCCACTACTCCAGCCTGCGCTTACAACTACACCACCACTTGAAGCTTTAATTGTTGTTCCAGTTGCACAACCCCAATCTACGCCTTCATGCATTCTACCCCAACGGTATCCAAATTTCGAAGTAAATGTTCCACCTGAAAGAGGTTTGATATAGGTAGGAGGTGTTTTAGTCCCCCTTTCAATAATCTGAGGATTAGACTTTGACATAATCTTTTCTTCAATAATTTCTCTGTTATACTCTTTTCCGTTACGAGTACTTACAACTGCAACTACTTCTCTATGTCCTATGTTTCCCTCCTGCTTTACAACAGTCTGAGTCGTATACCAGCTATTATTATCTATATAAACTGTTTCTTCTTGATAATCTTCTTCATAAGTCTTCTCTTCTTTTACTAAAACAGACAAGTCTGGTTCAGCTACAGCAACAACAAGTTCAGCTCCTATTTGAAGTGTAGTACTTTCTGTAACACCTTGATTTAATTCATAAAGTTTTGTACTAGAAATTTCATTTTTTTCAGCAATCACAGAAATACAATCGCCTGCTTCAACCTGATACACTTGATTTTTTTCTTTTTCCTTGGTTAAAAGTTCTAGTGCCTCCGCTACCGTTGACAATTGTTCTCTAGACACATAGGATTCTACTATATCCACTTTTTCTTCAAACGCTACAGAAACAATTCCATCTTGACGAGCTACTGTATTATCTACCTCTGGAACGTCACGAGTCATAGACGCAAAAACTGTATTTGTTTCATTTGACTCAATTCCAGCTTTTACAATATTTGTTGTCATCGCTGTAAAGGAACTTTCTTTATCCTCTACTAGCACTATGTGAAATTCTTCATTTATATCAAAACGATTCTTTGCTGCCTCTAATAATTCTACAACTTCTTCTTTACTTCCAAGATTAATTACTATATTTTCGATCTTAACTGTATATGCCTCTTGCTTCTGAGAAATAATATTATCTCTTAGAATCTGGTACATTTTATCTTTAAGTTCATTTTCTTCTTGACGTGAACCAAAAAGTTTATTTACTTCTTCTATTTTTAAATCAGGTTCCAAAAAAACTAAGGAATCTATTTCCTTGGTTACTTTAATCCTAGCATCTTTTAGTGCTTCTTTCGCATCTTCTTCATCTTTTACTGCACCTAAATCTTGTCCATTTAGAGTCACTAAGAAATAACCTGTTTCATCGGCGTTCTTACTTTTTTCAAAGAATGGATAACCTAAGGTCAAGAGCATCATTGTAGCTGCCACAGACTTCATAAAAGTAAGTCTTATCTTGCGTCCGAGTCTTTTATTCTTGTACATAGAATCCTCCAAAAACATAATCTTAATTATTTCGTAATAATTTTGTAACAATCATATTCTATCAAGACTTTACCTATTTGTAAAGCTTTTTTTATGCTTTGTTAATTATATACATTTTAAGTAGTTCATTTTCGTAATTATGCTAAATCAAATTCAACTTTTCTAATTCTGCTTTTATTTGAAATACTGTAGTAACTAAATCCATATTTTTTTCATCTATAACAATATCAGCGTATTTCTCATACAAAGGAACTCTCTCTTCATAAAGAGTTTTTAGTGTATAACCATCTTTTAGTACAACACCTCTGCTTTTTAAATCTCCTAATCTATTTTCTAATATATCATAATCCAACTTTAAATATACAATCGTAGCAATTTCCTTTAAATGCTTCATTGCCTCATCACCATAGATTACACTACCTCCAGGAGCAATCACTGTATTTTCAGCTAGAAATTCCGCGTTTATTCTATTTTCAATTTCTAAAAAGCCTTCATTGCCAACTTCTTCTATTATCTCTTTTAATAATTTTTTTTCTTGTTCTTGAATTACAATGTCCATATCTACAAATTGGCGTCTTAATAGTTTTGCCAAAACTACACCAATCGTACTTTTTCCACTTCCTGGCATACCAATTAAAACAACATTAGTTTTCATATGTATCTTTCCCATCTTCCTCATTTTTAATTAATTAAGTTTATCATAAATTTATTCATCTGTAAATTAACAATGATTTCAACATTTCAATGATTTCTAGTGTTTTTCATGTTTACACCGAATGTGCGTTCTGTTATACTAATTAAAAGGTTAATGAAATATGTAAGCAAAGAAGGTATTTAAATGGAACGAGTATATTTTCATATTGATGTAAATTCTGCCTTTCTGAGTTGGACAGCTATTAGACTATTAAAAGAAGGATATCCAGTGGATCCTAGAAGCATTCCTTCTATAATAGGCGGAGACAAAGAAAAACGACATGGAGTTGTACTAGCTAAATCTATTCCTGCAAAAATCTACGGAATTAGAACTGGTGAACCACTTGTAGCTGCACTTCGAAAATGTCCAGATCTATTAGTTCTAGCTCCAGATCATAACTATTATTCAGAATGCAGCGAAAAGCTTATGGAACATCTTCACACTTTTACCTGTGATATTGAACAGATTAGTGTTGATGAGTGCTTTTTTGATTTTACAGGTATTTCTCACCTATATGAATCTCCTGAACTTGCCGCAAATCACATTAAAGAAACTGTATTTAAAAAATTTGGCTTTACTGTAAATATTGGTATTTCAAATAATAAGTTACTAGCTAAGATGGCTTCAGATTTTAAAAAACCCAACTTAGTTCACACCTTATATCCTCATGAAATAGAAGAAAAAATGTGGCCACTAGCTGTTTCTGAACTTTATATGGCAGGTAATTCAAGTGTCAAAACTTTAAATAATTTAGGAATCTTCACCATAGGGGACTTAGCTCAGACTCCAAAAAGTCTTTTAGAATCTCATTTAAAAAGTCACGGAAACCTTTTGTGGAACTATGCAAATGGTATTGATGAGTCACCCTTTTTTTCTGCACCTCCTAAAAATAGCGGAATAGGGAATTCTACTACACTAGCCGAAGATGTGATAGATAGAAAGGTTGCTCTTCATGTGCTTTTAGCCTTATCTGAAAATGTATCCACAAGACTTCGTGATTCTAGGCAGACCACTTCTAGTATCAGCGTAGAAATTAAGTATTCTGACTTTGTCAGAGTTTCCCATCAAATGCAACTAACTAGCCCCACAAACAACGCCTCTACCTTATTTGAAAAAGCTTGTATCTTATTTGATAATCTTTGGACCAAGGCTCCTATTCGCCTTTTAGGAATAAGAACCTCTAAACTAGCTAGTGAAGATGAACCCGTTCAGTTAAGTCTCTTTGAAGAAGATGTTTCTATTCTAGAAAAGCGCAAAAAAATGGATGAAGCCATAGACTCCATCCGTCAAAAATTCGGTAATCGTGCCATTTCAAGAGCAAGTTTTCTAAAAGAAGAAAAAGATTCTAGCAACTCCATAGAGAACAATTGACACTCACCTTTTATCTTTTTTTCTTCTTAACACTATAGCCAAAAGATCCGATTTTTTTCCCAAGCGCATAATACTCTCCATGGGAATAAGCAATCGGTTTTGCTTTTGAAAGGTCAAATTTGCCCTTAGCATCTATATATTCTTCATCTGCATGCACTGCCAAAACTTCTGCTACAAACATTGTATGAGAGCCTAAAGGAACAATCTCTCTTACCTTACATTCGATGTTAACAGGACTTTCCTTTATTAGTGGAGCTTTTACAAATTCAGCTTCTTCTGCTGTTAGTTTTGCTAACTTAAACTTGTCCACATCTCTTCCAGAACGAACACCACATAGATCTGTTGCACGCACTAGGCTCTCTGTGGTTAGATTAATAACAAATTCTCTGCTTTCCTCTAATATGCTGTATGAATAACGTTCTGGCTTGACTGATATATATACCATGGCTGGATTCGTACATAATGTCCCCGTCCATGACACGGTAATAATATTGGTTTTTGCATCTTTATCTGCCATGCTTATCATAGCTGCCGGTACTGGATAAACCATATTCCCAGCTTTCCAAACTTGTTTTCCCATGTTCCGTAACCCTCCTATTGTTGCATAGCTGCCATTATTGATGGAATCAATTGCTTTTTACGTGAAACCACGCCATGTAACTTAACTATTTCTTCATCTGACTTCAAATGAAATGCTGCCTCTAAAATTTCTCTTGCATTTGTTCCTAAATAAATTATTTCTGTAGATTCTTCTACAATGTTAGTCAACATGAAGAACATCATGCTCACTCCATGATCATGTATCGCCTTATCCAAGTATGGTATTAAACTTATCTTAATTTCTTCTAGTTCACTACCATTCATAGAATTAATTTGTCCAACTCCAAATGAGATATCATCCATATTAAATTTCTTGAAATCTTGATAAAAAATTTCTTCTGGTGATTTTGATGACAGATTACTTCCTGCATTAAACATTTCTCTTGCAAATTCCTCAACATCTAACTCTGCTATTTTAGCTAAGGTTTCAGCCGCTGCTTTATCGATTGCAGTACAAGTTGGGGAACGATACATAAGTGTATCAGAAACAATTGCTGCGCAAAGCAAAGATGCTATTTTTTTATCAATTTCCACATTATTTTCTTGATACATCTGAAAAATAATAGTAGCTGTACATCCTAATGGCTGATTGCGAAAGAATACTGGAGACATTGTCTCAATTGATCCAAGCCTATGGTGATCAATAATTTCTACTATCTCCGCATTGTCAAGACCATCTACCGCTTGGCTCTTCTCATTATGGTCAACAAGAATAATCTTCTTTTTTGTCATATCTAAAAAGTTTCTTCTAGAAATCATACCAACATAATTCCCCTTTTTATCTAAAACTGGAAAATCTCTATGTCTTTTTTTTGCCATAATTTCTTTAATTTCTACTGTAAAGTCATCTGTTTTAAAAGTAATTAAATTATCCTTACTCATAAAATAACTTATAGGCATACTTTGATTAATTAATCTAGCTACTGTATAAGTATCATGAGGTGTACTAATAACGGTACATCCTTTTTCTTCTGCTAGCCTCATAATGGTTCTAGAAACGGGCGCCCCTTCACAAACAATAATACAGTCTGCATCCATTTCAATAGCACAAAACTGAGATTCATAACGATTTCCGAGGATTACTAAGTCATGTTTCTCGATGTAACTTTCCATTAAATCAGGATTTGCTGCTGCAATTAATACTTTTCCTTCTGTAAAATAAACATCCTCATTTCCTACTAACATGGTGCCTTCAAGTGTCTCTATAATGTTTCTGTATCGTGTGTGAGCAGTAGCAAGAATTTTGCTATCATATACATCCATATAAGAATTTGCAATATCTCCAATCGTTATTAACCCTTCTAGTTTCTTTTGCCTCGTAATAGGAAGAGTAACTACGTTATTTTCCTTCATTTGGGCCCATGCTTTCTTAAGAGATATATCTCTTGAGACTCCTTCTGTCTCTCTTATTTCAATATCCTTAACCTGGGTTCCTACATCTGAAATATACTCTGGAAGTTTCACTTGAAAGCGTTCTAGAATATATTGTGTTTCTTCATTTATTTGTCCCGCACGCTTTGCTTCATAAGGTTCATTGGTGATTTCCCTCTTTAAATTTGCATATGCAATTGCTGAACAAATAGAATCTGTATCTGGATTCTTGTGACCAATTACAATGATTGGTGTTTTTGTTTTTGACATTTATATCTCCTTATAAATATATTTACTCATTTATTTATTAGTTTCTTCATAGTATTACTATAATAGGGCATTTTTCACAAATATTCAACAATTTTTGTGTTAATATTTTTTATACTTCTTATTAAAATGATGATATACTGTTTAAGTGAATAAAAGAACGAAAGGGGTATTAAATATGAGTGATGAACAAATATTATCTGAATCTATGGATGACTATTCTACAGAATTAGAGGCTTCCTTAAAAAAAATAGCAGAGGGAGATATCCTTACAGGGACAGTAATCTATATTACAGAAACAGAAGTTACTCTTGATCTGAAATATTACACAGAAGGAATCATTACTGCAGAAAATTTAAGTAACGACCCAAATTTTAACCCTATGGATGAAATTCATATTGGTGATGAAATCTCAGCTACAGTAATTAAAAGAGATGATGGCGAAGGTCATATTCTTCTTTCAAGAAAAGAAGCAAACGATATTCTTGCTTGGGATAAACTAAAAGGATACATGGAAGATGGAACTAGCTTTAACGTAAAAGTTACGGAAGTTGTAAACAAAGGCGTCGTAGCATATTTAGAAGGTATCAGGGGCTTCATTCCAGCATCAAAATTAGATGTATCTTTTGTGGAAAATGTAGAAGAATGGCTCAATAGAACGCTGGATGTAATTGTACTAGAAGCTAATCCAGATGAAAATCGACTTATCTTATCCGGAAAAGAGCTTGCTTTAAAAGCTCAAGAAGAAAGAAATCGCAATCAAATATCTAACATCGTGGTAGGCTCTATTGTAGAAGGTAAAGTTGAAACTCTTATGCCATATGGTGCATTTGTTTCATTAGGAAACGGTCTCTCTGGACTTCTTCATATTTCTCAAATTTCCCAAAAGAGAATTAAAAGTCCTGCAGCTGTCTTGTCAGAAGGTCAGACTGTTACAGTGAAAATCATTTCTACTGATAACAATAAAATCAGCTTAAGTATGAAGGCTCTTTCTGAAGAAACAGAAGTAACTGACATGAAAGATGATTTTGTCTATGAAGGTGTTACTGAAGAAGCTACCACAGGACTCGGATCATTACTAAAAGACTTTAAATTTGATTAATACTATAAAACAGCAAGAGTTTCGCCTTCATCAGCGAAACTCTTTATTTTTAATAAATATTCGACTTATTTTATATAAAACCTAATATATGCGCAATTAATACTGCTACTCCTAATAAAGAACTCCAAATAGCAAATCCAGTCATAATTTTCACTCCTGAAATCTGCTTGTTTATTGATTTCTCAATTACTTGAATTCTATCAACAACCATATTTAGAGAAGTAATCACCTTAGCTGTCGATGTATCTAAAGAAGATGACAGCTTGTCTAACCTCTCTGTATTCTGAACAAGCTTTAGAGTCTCTAGACTTTGATCTAAGCTTGCTCCCTGTTCTGCCAAAACACCCTTTAACTCTTTCATTTCATGTAAATTTTTACTGATTTGTTCTAACATTTCCCTATCAGTTGCAGATAAACTAATTCTATCTGGTACTTCAATCCTCTTAATCAATGTATCTATAATATTTCCCATGATACAATCCCCCTCTTTTGTATATTTTCATACATCATTTATTATTTAACAATGATTTACAATATTTTCATACAACATTCATATTTTGTACATATTCTCCATCTATAATTTACTTAACAGATATAAAAGATACAATCTATACAAACAAATTTGCCAATTTCATTTTAATTTTATATATAATTTTTTCATAATAGCCCTAACTAGTTTATAGTTAGGGCACTCCTCTTTTATTTAAGTATTTCTATTTTACTAGCTTGAATTGCTTCATTTAGAGATAACATTCGAGCATCCAACATTTCGACAATTTCTGCACATTCTTTCAAATCATTGCTAATATGTTCTGGCGCATTTCCCTCAAATTTATAATACATTTTATGTTCTAAGCTCGCCCAAAAATCCATAGCAATCGTACGGATCTGAATCTCAACTTTAGTATCAACAGGACCATCTGACAAAAAAATAGGAACTGCCACTACAAGATGGTAACTTTTGTAGCCATTATCTTTAGGGTTTGCTATGTAGTCTTTAATTTGTAATACTTTAACATCACTTTGGTTACTTATCATTTCTGCAATGGTATAGATATCGGAAGTAAAGGAGCAAATGATACGAATTCCTGCTATATCATTTAGATATTGAACCATGTTATCTATGCTCACTTCATATCCATTTCTTTTTAGTTTTCTAACAATGCTATCAGCTGTCTTTATTCTAGACTTTACGTGTTCAATGGGATTATAGTTATGAACATGCAAGAATTCATCATTTAAAATCTCAATTTTTGTATTTATTTCTTTTAACGCTGCATTATACAAAAACATAATGGTCTTCCAAGCATCTACCTCATCAAATTGTTCAGGTATTTCCATTTATTACGTAACCTCCTATGTCTTTTCTTATGAATATGAATAGCGGGGGTAGGATTTGAACCTACGGCCTTCGGGTTATGAGCCCGACGAGCTTCCGGACTGCTCCACCCCGCGATAATTATTGCCCTACCCTATAGTCTATGCAGGGCAAATAAATTTATTCAATTTATTTTTTATAAGTCATTTTTAGCAATAACTGACTTTACAAACTTACTGGCATTGTCAAAATCCTCTTGATTTGGATGAAATATGGCTTGATCAAAATTACTCAACATCGCTCTAATCTCATCACTATCTTTATCTTCCAAATAAGATTCGTATTTTTCTCTTATATGCATTGGCATTTTTCCTTGACATAGAAAAGTTCCCATATATATATTATCCTCTGGTATAAAGGCACTTACTTGTGTTGCAATCTTATCATAATAAGCTTTTAACTTACCCATACCGCAAGTTCCAAATAAAGCTATGTTTTTTCCATGAAGTTCCGATAAGAAATCCAGCACTTCCACACTACAAGTTCCTCTATTTGTCCAAAAACCGATGAATAAAGTTTCTGTATCATCCAAATCTATGTTATTTGTAAGTCTTTGAATATCCTTAGAGGAATCAGGTATAGCTTCATAAACCGCTTTAGCCAATTTTTCTGTATTGCCCGTCTTACTAACATAAAGCACTCTATATTTCATCTTCCATCACCTATTTTCTCTTGACTAAATATATAATATCACACTTTTTACTAGAATAGTATAATACTCATCTTAATTTTTATAAATATTTCATAAAATATTACCTTTAAAATTGAGAACACAAAAAAATCCACTGTAAATCTTGTTTCCAATAGATTTACAGTGGATTTAAATATTCAATTCTAATTATAGTTAGCTAAATAAAATAGTATTTACAACACTTTCCAAATATTCTTGGCGGCCACTTTCAGGTTGCTCAGCTCTTTCTTTCTTTAATGCATATTCACTTAGCTCTTTTAGCCCAACTTTTCCAGCAAGAATGTCTGCACCGATTCCAGTTTGATAACTAGCATAACGCTTTTCTACAAACTCATCAATTCTTCCATCTTCTATAATTGCTGCTGCTTTTATAAGACCTAGTGCAAAAGTATCCATACCTTCGATGAATCCCATAAACATATCTTCTAATGTATTTGAAGGACGTCTATTCTTAGCATCAAAGTTAAATCCACCATTTTTAAGTCCGCCAGCCTTTAATACTTCATACATACAAAGAGTAGCATCATATACGTCAAATGGGAACTGATCTGTATCCCATCCAAGTAATGTATCACCTTGATTCGCATCAATTGATCCTAACATACCATTTATTGCAGATACACGAAGTTCATGTTGGAATGTATGACCTGCTAAAGTAGCATGGTTTGCTTCAATATTCATCTTAAAATCTTTATCTAATCCATGTGCTTTTAAGAAGCCTATAGCAGTAGCTGCATCAAAGTCGTATTGATGTTTCATTGGCTCCTTTGGCTTAGGTTCAATATAGAAATCGCCTTCAAATCCTATGCTTCTTCCATATTCAACTGCCATTTTCATAAGTCTTGCAATGTTTTCTTGTTCAAATTTCATATCGGTGTTTAGTAAGGTTTCATAACCTTCACGTCCACCCCAGAAAACGTAACCATTTCCGCCTAACTTAACGGTTAAATCTAATGCTTTCTTTACTTGAGCTGCTGCAAAAGCAAATACTTCTGCGCTATTTGTACTTCCTGCACCATTCATAAATTTAGGTTGGCTAAACATGTTAGCAGTTCCCCAAAGTAACTTTTTATTATATACTTTCATCTTATCTAAGATATAATCTGAAATCTCATCTAATTGTTTATAAGTAGCTTCCAAAGTATCAGCCTCTGGAATTAAATCCACATCATGGAAACAGAAGTATTCAATCCCTAGTTTATCCATAAATTCAAAACCAGCGTCTACTTTTGCTTTTGCATGTTCCATTACTTCATTCCCAGCACCAAAGCTCTTGTCTGCTGTTCCTACACCAAACATATCACTACCAGTAGCAGTTAAATTATGCCACCAAGCCATAGCAAATGGTAAATGTTCTTTCATGGTTTTACCCATAATCACCTTATTTTCATCGTAAAATTTAAAGGATAATGGATTTTTACTTTTAGGACCCTCATAAGTAATTTTTGAAATCTTGTTAAATATTTCGCTCATTTTATCTCCTCCTATTCGTTCATAAGAAACTTTCATAAAACACCTTTAATAAAGTATCTATATTGTACCATTATCCATATTACTTTACAAGTATTTTATGGATTAGTTTTACACTTTTATATTTCGTCTAGAAAGGTTGAAACTATCATTAGCGCTCCACCAAGTGCTGATGCATTTTCACCTAAATGGCTAATTCGAATAAAGGTTACATCTTCGTTTAATTGAAGTAAACCCTTTACCTTTTTACTTAATCCTTCGACTTCCTGTGCTAAATAACCACTGATTTCTCCACCTATTATAATATCTAGGTCAAAGGTCATTTTTAAATTATGTATTCCTAGAGCTAGGTTATTTAAATATTCTTCCCACAATAATTCTTCTTTTTTACTTCCTCTTTTTACTTCTTGGAAGAATTCATCTATATCACCATTATGATCTTTTGCCAAAGTATTTACAGAACAATAAGCTTCCAGACAACCTAGTTTTCCGCAGGAACATTCTTTTCCATTTTGCTTTATTATTGTATGACCAAACTCACCACAATATCCATTTTTACCATGAAAGATTGTATTATCTAAAATTACCGCTCCACCTACACCTTTGGTTATAGATAAGTAAATGGCATCGTTTAAGATCTCACGACACCAAACTTCTGCAAATCCGGCTGCATTAGCCTCATTTTCAAATATAACTGGGACATCAAAATAATTTTCAAGTTCATGTAAGTCAAAATTTTTCAGTCCAATGGTAGGTGCAAATTCTAACCTTCCTATTCTGGAATTTATACTTCCAGGTAAGCCAATTCCTATTCCAATAATACATTCTAAGTTTATATTCTCTTCTTCTAGTATCTGAAGAATTTGATTATTTAACCTAATCCAATAATCTCCTACACTCTCAAAAATAGAATGAAATTTTTTATCATACAAAATTTCATTCTCTAAGTTTATTATAACAATTCTAAAATGGTTTCTCGAAATGGTTACACCTATAGATTTTTTTGCATTATAGTTAAAATGGACCAATTGAGGCTTTCTTCCACCAGATGACTCTAATGTTCCATATTCTTCTAATAGGCCTTCATTCTTTAACTCTTTAATATTTTGTATCACTGTAGGCATGCTAAGCTTAAGGGTTTTGGCTATCTCTTGTTTTGTTAAATTTCTTTGATTATAAAGCAACTTTTTAATATTGCTTTTATTGGTTGCTTTTACATCAATATCACTTGTATTTTTAATTTTAAAATTCATTACGCTTTCCTTTACAGTACCTTTGATAAGAATTCCTTTAATCTATCATCTTTTGGATTCTTAAAGAACTCTTCTGGTGTATTTTGCTCTACGATTTGACCTTTATCCATAAAAAGTACTCTGGATGCTACTTCTCTGGCAAATCCCATTTCATGAGTTACTACCACCATAGTCATTCCTTCTAAAGCCAATTGCTTCATTAGTTCTAATACTTCACCAACCATTTCTGGATCAAGTGCAGAAGTAGGTTCATCAAATAGCATAACCTTTGGATTCATGGCTAAAGCACGTACAATTGCAATTCTTTGTTTTTGACCACCAGATAATTGTGCTGGATATTGCTCCGCTTTTTCTTCAAGTCCTACTCTTTTTAAAAGATTCCTCGCTTTTTCTTCTGCTTCTTCCTTTGTTAAAATCTTTAACTTAATAGGAGCCAAGGTAATATTATCTAGAATCGTTAAATGTGGAAATAAATTAAAATGTTGAAATACCATTCCCATTCTTTGACGAATCTCATTCACTTCTTTTCTATTTGCTGCTGTCAGATTATTTCCTTCAAATTCTATTTCTCCTGAAGTAGGTTTTTCAAGCATATTAAGACATCTTAAAAAGGTGCTTTTTCCAGAACCAGATGGTCCTACAACAACCACCTTTTCCCCCTGTTGAATCGTCTCATTTATATTCACCAGTACTTTATTATCATCAAATTGTTTACATAAATCCTTAACGTTTATCACTCTTTTTTAACCTCCTTTCAACCATTGATAGGAGCTTAGTAAGAACAATTACTGCAACTAAGTACATAACTGCTGCAATAATTAAAGGTGTGAGAAAGTCATAAGTTATTCCACTTACATTCTGTGCTGCCTTTGTAACATCTCTTACTGCTATAAGCCCCACAATAGAGGTCTCTTTAATTAATACAATAAACTCATTTCCAAGTGCTGGCAATATATTTTTTACTGCTTGAGGTAAAATAATAAATACCATCGTTTGAAACTCACCTAATCCTAGGGAACGTCCTGCTTCCATTTGCCCTCTATCTACCGCTTCGATACCAGCACGAATAATCTCTGCTACATATGCACTTGAATTAATCCCAAAACATATGATACCAGCTAACATAGGTGAGGCGTCTCTAGATGTAAAAACAATATAATAAATAATTAAAAGCTGAACATAAACAGGAGTCCCTCGAATAATTGTAATATATAGATTTGCTAACTTATTTAAAACTTGTAATCCCTTTTTGTCTGCTGTAGTGTATTTTATTATTGCTAAAACAAGGCCAATTAAAACACCTATCATTACTGCAAAAAAAGACACTAATAATGTTATTCTAAATCCATCTAAATATGCTAAATAACGATCCTTTTCTATGAAGGCTCTATAGAAGTCATATCCTCTTTCTTGAATCCAATTTATAACGCTACTCAAAACTTACCCTCCTTAGAATCGTTTGCATCCTTTTTATTTTGTAGTATGACTAATTGTAAACTCATCAATCTTTCCTTCTGCAATTAAACTTTCCAAAACTTTATTGATTGCATCCAGCATTTCTGTATTTCCCTTTTGTACTGCAATAGCATATTTATCTGTAAATAATTCTTCTTCTAGAATAGCAAGCTCTGGATTAGCTTTAACCATTTCTTCCGCTGGTAGTGAATCCATTACAATACAATCGATTTTATTGTTTTTTAAATCCTGTGCTGCCTCTAAAAACTTGTTATATTGGTTTACAACACAATCCATTTCCTCTGTCACATAGAAGTCAGCTACATTTCCCATCTGAACACCTACAATTGTTTCAGCTTTAATATCATCTACACCATTAACTACACCTGCTTCTTTATTTACAACAATTACTTGTTTTGAAGTAGCATATTCAATCGTAAAATCCATTTTTTCTTTTCTATCTTCCGTTACAGAAATACCTGCCGCTGCAAAATCTACTTTTCCTTTTTGTACTGCTAATAATGCACCGTCAAAAGTAGTATTTTGAATTTCAAGTTCTTTTCCCATCGCTTTTGCAATTTCGTTTGCTATATCCACGTCTACACCGATTACTGTAGTTCCATCTTCTGAGTATTCATATGGTGCAAATCCTGCCTCTGTAGCCATTATAAGCTTTTCAGTGGTCTTTGTGCAACTAGTAAGTGCTGCTAATGTTAAAATTGTTGCTGCTAATAGTGTTATTTTCTTCTTCATAATATTTCCTCCGTAATCTAACTTTACTTATTTTTTCTATGCATAATTATATATCTTAATGTAATATTATGCAAGCACTAATTGTAATATGTTATAAGTTTTATTCCTTGATCGTAGTCTCCAAAGCCTTTTCCAAATATAGTAAAACCTCTACAATTAGTGGTCTCTTTCGGCACAGCAAACCGAAACATTAATGGACTGCTATAATCAATATTCAACTGATTAATAGTTACATCTGAAATTTTTATTCCTCCATCAATAAAGGTTCCTTCCTCATCAATGGTCAATGTCTTTAATAGTCCGTATTGATTACAAGCTTCAGGCCACCAGTCAGGTGTGAATCTTCCCCTACGACTACCAAAATCGCCTGGACTAATCCAATACCCTAGATGAATACCATTTAGAGAAAAATGAATGTCTGATGGATAGTCCTCATTATACCCTGGGCACTCTGAAGATACTTCAAAGGAAAGTTCAAGTTTCTTTAAATTTTGTCCAGAAGATAGACGATTTGGAAGGCTATACTCTACATATCCATCTCCAAACCAAAAAATCTCACAATCAAAATGTTCTGGAAAATGAAAATATTTAGGAGCATCAAACTCACCTACTACACTGTCTTTTGTAGCCAGACCACAAGTAGGATTGATTTCACAAGAAACATAATACCCTACTTTTATATTATCCTCATAATAGAGGCCCTCTATTTTACTTTCTGTCATTTCTATCATCATTTTACTAAATTTAGGCTTACAAATCTTCCTATTTCCTCTAATGCCTGGCACAGTTTGAACTTGAATCAGCCCAGCTTCTTCCAATTGCCCCACATGTAAGGACACTGCACTATTTGTTATACCTAACTCTTTTGCTAAATCATTTAAACTTTTATTTTCTTCCTTATATAATAGCTCCATTATCCTTAAGCGCATTGGTGCACTTAAAGCCTTAAATACAGCTTCTGCTTCCCTTAATGATTTATATTGTTTCATAAGTCCCTCCATAAATTAAAATTCCCAATATTGACAGTATTATTATAATATAGTATTATGAAAACATCAATTGTTTTATTAAATATTCAAGTATTTACTCAACATTTATAAGATGGAGGTTTTCGAAAATGGCAAAACTATTTGTGAATCCAAATGTAAAAAGAGGAAAAATCAACAAAGAAATCTATGGTCATTTCTCTGAGCATTTAGGAAGATGTATTTACGAAGGACTATATGTAGGGGAAGATTCCCATATACCAAATACCAATGGTATGCGTAATGATGTAGTTGAAGCATTAAATGAAATGAAAGTACCAGTACTTCGTTGGCCAGGTGGATGTTTTGCTGACGAATATCACTGGATGGATGGGATTGGACCGAAAGAAAATCGCAAGAAAATGATTAACACTCATTGGGGTGGTGTTGTAGAAGATAATAGCTTTGGAACTCACGAGTTCATGGAACTTTGCAAACAGATAGATACTCAGGTTTACATTAATGGAAACTTAGGAAGTGGAACCGTTCAAGAAATGTCTGAATGGGTAGAATACTTAACCTTTAATGGTGTTTCACCAATGGCTGATTTAAGAGCTAAAAATGGACATCCAGAGCCTTGGCAAGTGGAATATTTTGGCGTAGGTAATGAAAACTGGGGTTGCGGTGGAAACATGACTCCCGAATACTATGCTAATGAATATCGTCGTTATCAAACTTATGTAAGAAATTATCCTAACCCAGCGAATCCGGACCAAAAGCCTATTTATAAAGTAGCTTGTGGTGCCAACTCCGATGATTATAATTGGACAGAAGAACTTATGAAGATTGCAGGCAATTATATGGATGGTCTTTCACTGCATTATTATACTGTTCCTTTTGACTGGAAGGACAAAGGAAGTGCTACTGACTTTGATGAAAAGACTTGGTACTTAACCATGAAAAAAACCATAAAAATGGAAGAATTAATTCGTAATCATGTTGCTATTATGGATAAATATGATCCAAACCGCAGAGTTGGACTTCTAATTGACGAATGGGGAGCATGGCATAATACAGAACCAGGTACTAACCCAGGGTTCTTATATCAGCAAAATACCATGCGCGATGCTCTAATTGCCGGTATTAATTTGAATGTATTTAACAAAAATTGTGACCGCGTAAAGATGGCTAACATTGCACAGCTTGTAAATGTACTTCAGGCCGTTATATTAACTGAAGGAGAAAAAATGATTCTTACTCCTACTTATCATGTATTTAATATGTACAAGACACATCAAGATGCGGAACTTATAGATAGCTATATTGAAACAAAAGAAATCGGTCTTGAAAAAGAAAACATGGTACCAAACCTATATGAATCTGTGTCTTTAGATGCAAATGGTAAAGTAACTGTAACAATCACAAACCTTTCCATTTCAGAAGACTATGATATTGAAGGAATCTTTACTGACTCTTCTATCAAAGCTGCTCATGGTACGATCTTAACAAACCATATGAAAGCTCACAATACATTTGAATCTCCAAATGTAGTTAACACAAAAGATTTTAATGATTATACGATTACAGATAAGGGACTTGATTTTAAAATTCCTGCATGTAGCGTATTGAAATTCGAATTAGAGTTAAACTAAATTTTAATAAAATATGAAGAATCAATAGAGCTTCGTAGATCTAATTATGCAATTGGCATGCTCCAACACATTGTTTGGACTTCTCTTAGCGCAGAAGGTCTTGGTGCATCCTTACAGCATTATAATGAGGTGATTGATAAAGAAATAAGACAGACTTGGAATATTTCTGATTCCTGGACGCTTATCTCTCAAATGCCTTTTGGAAATATTCTAGCATCCGCTAAGACAAAAGAGTTTTTACCATTAGAAGATCGTTTAAAAGTATATAAAGGAGTCTAAAAATGAAAACAGTTTTATTTATTGAATATCCTAAATGCAGTACATGTAAAAATGCCAAAAAGTGGCTAAATGAAAATAATATTTCCTACCTAGATAGACATATTTTAGAGAAAACACCTACTCCTGAAGAATTAACCACATGGATTAAAATGAGTGGATTAGAAATAAAAAAATTCTTCAACACGAGTGGATTAAAATACAAGGAGTTAGGCCTTAAAGATAAATTAGCTACCATGTCAGAAGCAGATAAAATTCAGCTACTTTCTAGCGATGGCATGCTAATAAAAAGACCTTTAGTAATAGGTGAAGACTTCGTATTAATCGGATTCAAAGAAAACGCTTGGAAGGAAAAGCTACAATAAATAGGTGCGCACATGGATCTTTCAGAAAAAAGAATTCTTGAGTTCATCCCTGAATTTAAGGAAATATTTAATATTGATGTTTATAAAACCCTTTCTTCTACTAATACTGTAGTAAAAGAATTAGCAAAACAAGGAGAGCAAGAAGGTAAAGTAGTTATTTCAAGTGAACAAACTGCCGGGCGCGGAAGACTAGGCAGAACCTTCTATTCTCCAGATGGAACAGGTATCTACATGAGTTTGCTGTTACGTCCTAAAATATCTGCTTCTGAGGCCTTATTTATAACCACCTCAGCTGCCGTTGCTGTGGCTGAAGCGATAGAAGCTTTTTCAGAAAAAGAAACTAAAATCAAATGGGTAAATGATATCTTTTGCAATAACAAAAAAGTCTGTGGAATCTTAACAGAATCCTCCTTATCTTCATCAGAAAACAGGAATGACGAGATTAATTACGCTGTTCTTGGAATTGGAATAAATGTTTTCCATCCAGAAAACGGTTTTAATGACAATATCAGTGATATTGCTTCTTCTATATTTGACGAAGGAACGGATGTCACTACGGATATACAAGCTAAGCTTATTGCAGAGATATTAAAACGCTTTTGGTTTTATTATAAAGATATGTCAAACAAATCATTCTTACCTGAATATAAAAGAAGGTCATTACTTATTGGTAAAGAAATCTTTATTCTTTCAGGTGAAACTACAGAAAAAGCCATTTGCCTTGGTATCGATGACGAATGTAGACTTAAAGTAGAGATGATGGATCATTCTGTTCGTTTACTTTCTTCTGGAGAGGTTAGTATTAAAATATAAGCTTTTAGAAAGGTGGATTTCCTCAATATGAGAAATCCACCTTTCTTTATTGCTCTTCTGAAACTTTGTATAATGAATAAAAATACCCTTGTTTTTTCATCAACTCTTCAAAATTTCCATTCTCTATAACTGTACCTTTATTCATAACATATATCTCATCATATTTTTTCATAATCGTCTCTTGAAATCTATGGGTTACAATTATTCGAGTCAAATGATCAATTCCTAATATCTTATTCTCTACCATTAATGCTGTATTATTATCCAATGCAGCCGTAGCTTCATCCATTAAAAGAATTGGTGTCTCTCGAACCAGGCATCTAGCAATGGATACCCTCTGCTTTTCACCACCTGATAGATTTTTACCTCCTTCTCCACAGGAATAATCCTCACCTTTTTCTTCAATTAGTGAATAAATTCCTGACTTCTCTATTGCGCTCTTTACTTTATTTTCATCAAAGGAACTAAACATGGTTATATTATTCTTAATGGAACTATCAAAGAGAAATACATCCTGCTGAATAATAGATATCTTATCATAAAGG
>CAYYVJ010000019.1:19842-26868 GCA_964475115.1 uncultured Lachnospiraceae bacterium | reverse complement strand
CTGAAGATGCTAGAAATGCCATTAAATTTGGTGCAGAAGGTATTGGTCTTTGCCGTACAGAGCATATGTTCTTTAATGAAGATAGAATTCCAAAGATTCGTAAGATGATTCTTTCTAAAACAGTAGAAGCAAGAGAAGCTGCTTTAAATGAATTAATTCCTTTCCAAAAAGGGGATTTCAAAGGAATCTATGAAGTAATGGAAGGTAAGCCAGTTACCATTCGTTTCTTAGATCCGCCACTACATGAATTCGTACCTACTAACCCAGATGATATTGCAGCTTTAGCAAAAGACATGGGCTTGACTGTAAAAGAAGTTCAGGAAACATGTGATTCTTTACATGAATTTAATCCTATGATGGGACATAGAGGATGTAGACTTGCAGTAACATATCCTGAAATTGCTGCTATGCAAACAAGAGCAGTTATAGAAGCGGCGATTGAAGTAAAACAAGAAAAAGGATTTGATGTTGTTCCTGAAATCATGATTCCTCTTGTAGGAGAGAAACGTGAGTTAAAATTTGTTAAAGATGTAGTTGTTGAAACAGCAGAAAAAGTAATTGCAGAAAAAGGAATGAGAATTGAATACCACATTGGTACTATGATTGAAATTCCTCGTGCAGCACTACTTGCTGATGAGATTGCTGAAGAAGCAGATTTCTTCTCTTTTGGAACAAATGATTTAACTCAAATGACATTTGGATTCTCACGTGACGATGCAGGCAAGTTCTTAGATGCTTATTATACCAATAAGATTTATGAATCAGATCCATTTGCAAGACTTGATATAGAAGGTGTTGGTCAATTAGTTAAGATGGCATCTGAAAAAGGGCGCTCTACAAAGCCTAATCTTAAACTAGGTATCTGTGGAGAACACGGCGGAGATCCTTCAACAGTTGAGTTCTGCCATAATATTGGACTTAACTATGTATCTTGTTCACCATTTAGAGTTCCAATTGCAAGAATAGCAGCAGCACAGGCGGCGCTAAACAACTAAGACCAATCTTTTTAAAATAAGGGGATGTTTTATCTGTCTTCTTTGTAGAAAAAAATAATTAGATAATTTACACTTTACAAGGCATCCTATCAAAGATTGGTAGGGTGCTTTTGCAATACTAGGAATTATTTAATTCTTAGTGGTACTTCATTGAGGGCGCACAAGTGGTTTTGGACAGTAAACAAAAAGTGATTATGATACTAAGATATAATAGTGTGAAATAAATAGGAGAAACTTAAGGGTCCCTACTAGCGATAGAGAAATTGTTGCTAGGGGCTTTTTTAGTTGAAAAAAGGCTAATTAAAGTGGATTTGATATATCTCTTTAATCCATATAGCAATATTTTAAAGTGTTCAAAAATCTGCTCCTTTAAATCGAAGTATGGAGAATGAATTATTCAAAGACAATACACCTAAGGGCTAGCATTTAAGCTTTATGAATGGTAAAATATAACGATAAAGTAGATGGGAAATATATTAATAAAGGAGATTAATTTATTAAATGAAAAAGAGAGTAATTATTTTTTTAGGTTTTATTAGTGTGCTATCATCGCTTATGGTAGCTTGTTCTAGCGTGAAAACAACTGAACATGAGCTTTATAACCAATCAGAGAGCATTATATTTACGGATATAGCAGACAGAGAGATACAGCTAAAAGCGATGCCAGAAAGATTTATCGTAGCAAATTATATTGCAAATTTTCTTATGGTAGGTGGAGCAGAAAGCTTGGATAAGGTTGTAGGTATGACATTTGGTGGGTGGGAGAATACACGTTATGGAGAATATAAGGTATTTACAGAGGCATTCCCCCAAATGTTAGGTGGAGAGGGTGGAATTGCAAGCATTGGTGGATATCATGATGATGTGTTAAATACTGAATTGATTATATCATTATCACCAGACATTATTCTTATAAATAATTCTCAATACATAGAAAATAATCAGAGTATGGCAACTTTTGAACAAGCAGGAATTACAGTTGTTGTTTTAGATTACCATGCTCAAAAGCTGGAGAATCATATAAAAAGTACTGAAATATTAGGTAAGTTATTGGGAAAAGAGGAAACTGCAAAAGAACAGAACGATGCCTATGTAAATGCTATTAATGAAGTAAATGAAAGAATTGCATCATTAGCTGATGAAGATAAGCACAAGAAAGTATATATCGAACTAGGTAACAAAGGGATAGGAGAATATGGTAATAGTTATAATAATGCTATGCTCTGGGGTGCGATATTAAATAATATAGGGGCTGATAATCTTGGCGTGGGACTAAGTGGTGGATATGGTGCTTTGGATAAAGAATTTGTTATTATGTCAGATCCCGATGTGATTTTTATTGCTGGTGCTATTTGGTCAGGTGACGCCAATAGTGATCAAATGAGGATGGGTTTTACCATTGATGAAGTAATTGCCCAGGAAAGATTGAAAGGTTTTGCTAGTAGACCAGAATGGAAAGAATTAAAAGCAGTAAAAAATGGGGAGTTATACGGAGTTGATCATGGAAGTTTGCGAAATATGATTGATTACACCTTTACGCAATACATGGCAAAAGTATTATATCCTGAATTATTTCAAGATATGGATCCTATACAAACAATGACAAAGTATTATGAAAAATATCTTCCAGAATTAAAGTATAAGGGAACATTTATGACGAAATGGGAAGGATTATGATAGATAAAGTAAAAGTATATAAAAATATAACACAAAAAAGAATTATAGTAGTGTCTTGTTCTTTTATTGTTTTGTTATTTGCATTAATCGTTGATTTGTCAACAGGATCATCAAATATGACACTTGCAAATATGATTGGAGCATTATTTGCTGGGCCTAAGGGTGAGAGTATTTATTCTGTTGTTGTTTGGAACATACGTCTGCCTATGACACTAACTTGTTTCTTTGTGGGTGCTTCATTAAGTATATCGGGATTACAATTGCAAACGATTACGAATAATCCTCTTGCAAGTCCATATACCTTTGGAATTACCGCAAGTGCAAGTTTTGGAGCAGCGATATCTTTCACGACTGGATTTTCAATAGCGGGGCAGTTATGGTTAGGTACTTCTATGCTGGCTTTCGTATTTGCATTATTGGTAACGGCGTGCATTTATTTAATGGGAAAGTATCGAGGAATGGCTACAAGCACCTTAGTCTTAACAGGAATTATTATGAACTTCTTTTTCTCTGCCCTTCAACAATTTCTGCAATATAGGGCATCTGCTGAGATTGCTCAAATTATATCGAGCTGGACATTTGGAAATTTAGCACGGTCCACATGGGTTAGTGTATTTGTCAGTGCAGTTTTGATGATATGTTGTTTTTTCGTTTTGATGCAATGGTCATGGAAATTGACTGCTTTAACGGCAGGAGAAGAGAAGGCTGCAAGTTTGGGAATTAACATTGAACGATTACGTTTTAAAGTGTTTGTTGCCAGTGCTCTTTTGATTTCGGGAGCCGTGGCATTTATAGGAACAGTAGCTTTTGTTGGTTTGGTTGCACCACACGCTGCAAGATTGCTTATAGGTGAAGATCAGCGGTATTTATTGCCACTTTCCATGCTACTTGGTGGTATACTTATGTTGTTCTCGTCTATCATTTCAAAGTTCTTAACGGTTGGGTCAATGTTACCTGTAGGAATCATTACCTCCATTGTGGGAGTTCCATTCTTACTTATTTTACTAATTAAAAAAAGGGATTAAGATTATGATAAATTTAGAAGTTGAGAACATAAACGTATATTATTCGAATCAACAAATTTTAAAAAATATTTCAGCCACTTTCCAGGGTGGGCAAATGACAGCTGTGATTGGTAGGAATGGATCAGGAAAAACTACATTTATTAAAGCAATTGCAAATCAGGTCAAAAAAAGTGGAAACGTAAGCTTATATAATAGTGTAGATGGGACAAGCTATCCTATAACAGAGATAGCATATTTGCCCCAAATGGAAAATATAAATTCTAGATTGACAGTGTTTGAAATGGTTCTTCTAGGGTTAGTTAGAGAGCTAAGTTGGAGGGTTACGGATGAACAAATTGCAGCTGTAACGGAGGTTCTTACGGAACTAAATCTCCTGGAAATAAGTAATAAAACTTTTAATAATTTGAGTGGTGGACAAAAACAACTGGTATCAATGGCGCAATCCTTTGTGTCCAAGCCTAAAGTCTTGTTGCTAGATGAACCTACAAGTGCATTGGATTTAAGACATCAATTAACAGTTATGGACTTAGCAAAGAAATACACCATAAAAATGGGGACAATTTTAATTTTTGTAGTACATGATCTTATGTTGGCTTCAAGATATTGTGATAACATGATTTTACTTGATAAAATGGAAATACAAGCATATGATAAACCTGAAAAGGTATTGATTCCTGAAATACTGGAAGATATCTACCATGTAAAGATTTGTGTGGAGAAAACTTCCTTGGGCTATTTGAATGTTGTACCTATTTTGGCTCTATAAGAAGGTGGCATGGTATAATACTCAAATGTAAGGAGGTAAAATAAGTGAAACATAAAAAACATATTTACATGAAACTTTTTAGTGCCACTTTTTATTTAAGTGCTTTTACCTTCGGTGGAGGATTTGTTATTATTCCTCTCATGAAAAAAAAGTTTGTGGATGATTTAAAATGGATTGAAGAAAAGGAAATGCTTAATCTGGCGGCAATTGCCCAGTCTTCTCCGGGAGCAGTGGCGGTCAATGCATCTATATTGTTGGGGTATCGTGTTGGAGGTGTTTTAGGGGCGCTGGTTACAATTTTAGGTACGGTATTGCCACCTCTCATTATAATCTCTACCATATCATTGTTTTATAATGCATTTAGGGAAAACCTTGTTGTAAATGCAGTTCTAAAAGGGATGCAAGCAGGAGTAGCTGCTGTTATAGCTGATGTAGTATTGAATCTTGGTGGTAATGTTATAAAGGAAAAAGATATTATATCAGTAATTGTAATGTTAGGTGCATTTGCTGCAACTTTCTTTTTGAAAATTAATGTGATGTATATTATTTTGGTGTGTGGATGCATTGGGGCGTTAAAAACATTATTTTTTGCAAAAGAGACCAAAAAGGATGGTGACTCTAGATGACACTAATAGAACTTTTTTGGAGCTTTTTTCAAATTGGGATGTTCAGTATAGGTGGTGGAATGGCTGCTATCCCCTTAATACAAGATCAAATCGTAGAGTTGCATCAATGGTTGACATTGACTGAGTTTACTGATTTGATAACCATTGCAGAAATGACCCCTGGCCCAATTGCAATCAATTCAGCTACCTTTGTCGGTATTAGAATAGCAGGTATTCCAGGTGCACTTGTTGCCACTGTGGGATGTATCCTTCCCTCTTCTTTTATCGTATCTTTTTTGGCATGGATCTATTACAAATATAAAGGCTTAACGATAATCCAGGGTATTTTAGACGGCCTAAGGCCTGCTGTTGTGGCAATGATTGCTTCTGCTGGACTTTCTATTTTTATTTTGGCTGTCTGGGGTGAAAATGGTTTTACAGCGGACTTCAAATCCATTAATTACATTTCCTTTGCTCTGTTTGGAACAGCTATTATTATATTAAGAAAGTGGAGGATAAATCCAATTTTGGTAATGTTAGGCTCGGGCCTTGTTGGTGGAGTATTATATTTGATGGTCTAGAGTTTAAACTATTTGTTTCTTAAAGTTAATTATGTTATTATACTATGTATAAAGGAGTGGATTAAAGTAATTATATTAGCCATTATATTCTTATTGTTAGGGATTTGCTGTTTTGGATATTATATATCAAGCATCGTTTATTCAGGACTTGACACTGATTTTATATGGTTTTGGTTGGCTTCGGCTATAGCGTGTGTTTTTCTTGCCATTCTTCTAAGTTATCTCCATGGCCAAAAAGTTGAAGTAAATAAGTATATAAGTATTATTTTCTTTTCACTACTAATTTTTGCTTCTTCTTTTTTTGTTTTTTTGGAAGGAATGATTCTATATAAAGGGAATTCTATTCCGAGTAAAAATGCAGACTATGTAATTGTATTAGGAGCGCAGGTAAAGGGGAGTGCATTATCAAGAGCGTTAAAAAGCAGGTTAGATACAGCTATTGGATATTTAGAAGAAAATATTGACTCTAAAGTGATTGTTTCTGGTGGTCAGGGAAGAGGAGAAGATATTTCTGAAGCGTTAGCCATGAAAACCTATCTAATATCGAAAGGCATTGCAGATTCTAGAATTATTATGGAAGATAAATCCACAAATACAGAAGAGAATATAAGATTTAGTCAAACAATGATTGCAGACAAAAATCGATATATAGTAATTGTTACAAACAAATTTCACGTGTATCGTGCTACAATGATAGCAAAAAAACAAGGAATGACAAAGGTGAAAGGTTTAGGTGCTTCTACCGACGATATTCTAGTAGTTCATTATCATGTTAGAGAATTTTTTGCGCTTGTGAAAGATAAATTAATCGGGAACATATAGACTGGCCATATATGGCTATTATCAGGAGGATACAAATTTGTCAAATAGAAAACAAATGAAAAGAAATAGAGAAATGAAGTCATCTAAAATGCTTTATATTATTTTAGGGGTGATTGCTATTGCAATTATTGTGGCAATCGTAGTACCAGAAATAATTTCAAGCGGTGATAAGAATCAAGCACCTGTCAATGAAGAAGTTTTAGCTACTTTAAATGAGGATGGCGATGTGGTAATACAAGTGGCAGATATATCTGAAACTGCATCTTTTTATTCTTATGATGCAGAAGGTACAAAGGTAGGCTTACTTGCAATCAAGGCATCAGATGGAACGATACGAACAGCTTTTGATACTTGTGAAGAATGTAGTGGAAGTCCAAGAGCTTATTTTGAACAACAAGGTGATCTGCTTCAATGTAAAAATTGCGGAAATGTGTATGATGTAAATAAGGTTGGAACTGAAAGAGGCGGTTGTAGCCCTATTCCAATCATGGCAGATGAAAAGACAGAAACAGATAGTGAAATAATAATTCCTGCAGAACTTATAGAGGAAAATGC
>CAYYVJ010000019.1:8044-19742 GCA_964475115.1 uncultured Lachnospiraceae bacterium | reverse complement strand
TATGGAAGAACAGGACAAGAGTATTAATGAAATGGCAGAAACCATTAAGAATATTGAAAAAATGGGAATGGAATTAAAGGATTTAGCAAAGAGAGAATAAGAAAATGATATCTTGAAGTAAAGGCTTCCATGAAATATGGAAGCCTTTTTCAATTTATAGGAAAATATGGTTTATACTTTAAATTGAAAAGTGATTTTCTGAAGATTGTCGCCTAACTGAGAGAGTCTTTCACTTACATCAGCTAAATCTCTTGAAGATGCTGTTTGCTCCTCCATAGCAGAAGCAGCTTGTTGTGTCCCTGCTGCATTTTGCTCTGCAATCGCTGATAGGGAATCTAGCATTATAAGAAATTCATTAATAACTTTACTCATCTTTTCTTCTGAAAGATTGAGTTCTTCAATAGCACTTATAGAAGTCTTCATGGTTTTCGCAATAGAATCATATTTGTGTATTGTTTCTTCAACATTCTTCTCTTGGATTTCTGAAGTAGTTGCCATTCGTTTCATACTAACAGATGCTTTTGCTGTATTTTTTTGAAGTTTTGAGATGATTTCATTTATATGTTTTGCTGATACCGCAGATTCATCCGATAATTTTTGGATTTCTCCTGCGACCACCGCAAAACCCTTCCCTGCTTCTCCAGCTCTTGCCGCTTCTATAGTGGCATTTAAGGCTAGAAGATTAGTGTTTCTAGCTATTTCCGTAATAACCTTGCTAGCTTCGCTGATTTGATCAGAACTTGTTTTGGTTTGTATGATAACATCAAGAATATCCGCCGTAGCATTTTTATTATCTGTTGTTGCAAGGGATAAGTTGTGAATACTTTCTAATCCACTGGTTACAATTCCATTCACATTTTTTGAAGCAGTATTTAAATCTTCCATATGTCCATAATTTTTTTTGAGTAATTGACTAAGAAGGTTGGCCTGTAATGATCCCTGCTCTGTATTGTGAGCTTGTTCTGAAGCACCTTTTGCTATCTCTTCTACAGTATTTGCGATATCTTCGGAGACCTGCGCTGTTTGTAAAGAAGCCCCTGTCAATTCATTTGAAGTTACGGTCACTTGACTTGCTGCATCTGTAATTTGTGAGATAACTTCCCTTAACTTCAGTGTTAAGGCATTAAATGATACAGACAGTATTCCAATTTCATCTTTCTGTTTTACATATTTATTTGTAATATGATCACGTAAATCTAACTCTGTAATTTTTTGAAATAATTTTGTCATATCAACTAGTGGTCTCGTAATTGTTAAATCAAGAATATAAACTAAGCCCATACTTAATATAATGACAACAACCATTGCAGTAACAATGGTGCTTATTAGTGTTGGAATTACTTCTAAGATTTCATTTTCACTTGCCGTAATCACGAAGGTCCAATTTGTACCATTTATAGGTGTAAACCCAGCATAATAGTTCATGTTATTTTCAGTATATCTAGTTAATCCTGATTTTTGCGCAATCATTAACTGAAAAGCTCCGGCAATAGAAGCATAACTAGGATCTTCCTCAGCTTCTTTTATTGGATTAAAACGTTCAACTATTTTTTGGGTATCTGGATGTGCAATGAGATTGCCAGCACTGCACCTATCACTTCTCCATTTTTTGAGACAGGAATACATAATTCAATCTCTGAGGTTCGGGTAACCCTGCTTATTATAACATCCGATATGGTCGGGTTTCCTGCTAAAGCTTCTTGCACATATACACGATCACTCATCAATCTTACGGTGCCATCGGTAAAATGGGTATAGCCGTTGGGAAGGACATAACCAATATCTAGAAAATCCGTTTTGTCCAATTCTTCCTTTAACACATTTAAATCTACTTCATATCCCATATTAATAATTTCCTTTTTCATAGAAATTATCTGTAAAGTAGCCATTAAGGCATCCATTCTACTTTCTGTTACTTTTGCTCCTTCAACAGAAAGTAACTGTAGTGATTTTTCTGCTTCTTCTTTTAAAGATTTATAACTACTGGTTATAGAAATTGCTCCAATGGCTAATGTAATCGTAAATGTAAGCAATAGAAATGATAAAATTAGTTTTGTCTTTATGCTTTTCATTTGTATGTCCCTCCATGTGTACATATATTTCCAATTACAGTTTATTAGAAAGATTAAGCTTTGTCCTACATGAGAGTATAAAATTTAAGTAAAGTTAAGGTAAAAAACGATGATTTATATAAAAATAAAGTTAGTGGAAAATACTTTATAAATTGACAAAAGTAATGATAGATAATATCATTATATTCTGTAATCTAATAAGAGGAGGAAATTGTTAGAATGAAGATACCAGGACATATTATCGGAATAAGAAAAGACATCAGAGCAACGATAAAGAAAGAACCAGGTGATATGGTTCATGTAAAAATATGGGAAGTTGAAAAAGAGGATAAATAAATGAAAAAGAATAATACTCAAAGACTAGTTTACACAGCAATCTGCATTGCATTAGGCTTGTTACTCCCTAAGATTAACCAGATTATACCGATTCCCAATATTGCTACGATTATTTCACCAATGCATATAGCTGTATTATTAAGTGGATTTTTATGTGGGATGCCTTATGCAATGATATGTGGAATGTTACTTCCATTGCTATCATTTGCAATAAATGGGATGCCACCACTTTACCCTATTGGAATATCTATGATATTTGAACTAGGTGCATATGGTGCAATAACAGCTTGCCTCTATAATCTTACCAAAGGAAAGATATACCTTTCCTTAATTGGAGGGATGCTTGGTGGTAGGATCGTTATGGGAATTGTAAATGCAATTATTTTCGGTTTAGCAGGTACTCCTTATGGAATGCAAGCATTTATAGGAGCAGCATTTGTAACAGCGCTCCCTGGAATAGTGATTCATTTAGTTGTAGTTCCTGCAATTGTATATGCATTGAGAAAGACAAAACTGCTAGTAGTTCAGGATTAAAATCAACTTTTATTAAAATGGTTTATTCTTTTCGTATTCTCTAGGAGATACAGCGGTAAACTTCTTAAATAAGGAGCTTAGATAAGCTGAACTAAAATTAAAAGTTTCAGAAGCAGAAGAAAAGATGTATCTTCTAAGCTTGGACTTTGTGAAAAGGCATATGATTATTTTGGAAATTCCGCAAAATCGGATAGTGATAATATAAGAAAATCTAAACCTGATCCAGAAGTGTTTCTATTGGCGAGTGCTTATCTAAAGATTGATCCAGAAGACTGTCTGGTGGTAGAAGATACAGTGGCAGGAATAGAAGCGGCGATCGCAGCAGGAATGGAACAGGCTGCAGTTGGTGATGCTATATATTCTAATATGGCTACTTATAATCTTAGGAGCTTTTCTGAATTATTAAACATTTGAATAGAATAAAACAAAAAAGCAAATACTCTATATGATATGTTCTTTAGAATAATTTCATATAGGAGGTTGGGATGGAATATAGAATGTTTTGCTATCAGTGTGAGCAAACAGCTGGTGGAAAAGGATGTACTAAAATGGGTGTGTGTGGTAAAACACCCGAGATAGCTAATTTACAAGATTTGCTTATCTATCAATTAAAAGGGATTAGCTGTTATGCTATGAATTTGATTGAAAAGGAAGAATTAATAGAAGAAAATATTATTAGTTTTGTAGAGAACTGCTTATTTACTACGCTTACCAATGTAAACTTTGATGAAGAGGTTCATGTCGATTTATTAAAGAGATCCCAACAAGTGAAAGAAAGCCTAAGAGAACGTGCGGATAAAAATTTAGAATATCCTGAACAATGTACTTATAATTTGAGTGCTGAAAAATCTGAAATGCTTAAAGATTCGGTAAGGGCAGGTATTATGTTTGATAAAGAGCTTGATGAAGATATCAGGTCTTTGCGAATGACCATTATATATGGCCTTAAAGGAGTTAGTGCATACGGACATCAGGCGCGTTATCTGGGATATCGTAGTGAAGAAGTGGACTTGTTTTACTTTAGAGCATTGGCAGCAACGACAGATGATAATATGTCTATGGAAGAACTGATTCGTATGGTGATGAGGACTGGAGAAATGAGTACATTAGTAATGAAAACCTTGGATGATGCCAATACCAAGAGTTTTAAAAATCCAAGTCCTCATAAGGTGAATGTGCGTATGAAAAAAGGGCCATTTATTATTGTTTCAGGACATGACTTAAAGGATTTGGAACTCTTATTACAACAGACTGAGGGAACAGGGATACAAGTTTATACGCATGGTGAAATGTTGCCTGCACATGGTTACCCTAAATTAAGAGGCTATAAACATTTGGCCGGTAATTTTGGTGGAGCTTGGCAGGATCAGCAAGTGCAGTTTGATAGTATTCCGGGTTGTATTTTGATGAATACCAACTGTTTGATGAGACCACGAGAAACTTACAAGGACCGCATCTTTACAACTAATGTTGTAGGGTGGGAGGGGGTTAAAAATATACCCAAATTAAAAGATGGTAAAAAAGATTTTAGTGAAATAATAAAGAAGGCACTTGAATTGGGCGGATATGATGAAGAGGAAGAGCCTCAAGAGATTATAGTTGGATTTGGACACCATGCTACTTTGTCCTATGCTGAAGAGATTGTAGATGCTGTTAAATCAAACCAGATTCGTCATTTCTTTTTGATTGGTGGTTGTGATGGAGCAAGACCTGGGCGAAACTACTATACTGATTTTGCTAAAATGGTACCAGATGATTGCGTGATACTCACTCTTGCCTGTGGAAAGTATAGATTTAATAAATTAGAGTTTGGTGAAGTAGCAGGTTTACCTAGAATATTAGATGTTGGACAGTGTAATGACTCTTATTCGGCTGTAAGAATTGCTACTGGTTTAGCAGATGCATTTAGTACGGATGTAAATGGTATTCCGCTTTCTATTATTTTGTCTTGGTATGAACAAAAAGCAGTGGCAGATTTACTATCTCTGCTTTCTTTGGGAGTAAAGCGTATATATTTAGGGCCTTCGTTACCAGCTTTTATTTCCCCGAATGTATTGCAATATCTTGTAGATACCTTTGAGTTAAGACCGATTAGCCAACCAGAAGAAGATTTAAAGACTTGTTTGAGTCAACATATATAAAATAAGCAATAAAAGGCCTTACATTTGTAAGACCTTTTATTGTTTATTATAGATTTTGAGTATAGATATGAACGGCATCCCTTAAAAACTTTGCCAAACCAGGTTGTGTCTTGTCATAGTATTGGGTAAATCTTTCATCATCCACATACATTTGGGCTAGACCGGCATGTGCTTCTTTATTATAACTTCCCCAAGTGTAAGATAGCCACTGGCGATGCAGATCGGCTGCCTTTTGGCCTAATTCTCCAGCGGGGTCTCCTGTATTAAATGCCTTTTCTAAGGTATCTAATACATCTTGACTTAATTTTTCGAATTCATTATGCTGCTCTTCTGTCATATTTAGGAACTTCTTATTAGAAGCTTCTACTGTATTGTCTCCGTATTTTTCTCTGATTTCCTTACCATATTTTTTCTCATTGTCGTCTACTAATTTTTTCTTAAAACCTTCAAATTTTTCTTTGTCTTTCATTTTAAGTCCTCCTTTTTCATGTTCAATTGTTTTTTCAATGTTTTTTATTAGGGCATCAATTTGCTCTCTTCGTTCAAGGAGCTTTTTGTGATGGTCTCTTAATGCGTTGCTTTTATCAAAAGATTTTGAAGTGAGAAGTTCCTTGATTAGTTCCAGTTCTACCCCTAGTTCTCTATAGAACATAATTTGCTGTAAACGATCTACTTCGTTTTGACCGTAAATGCGATATCCTGATGAATTGATTCTGGAGGGGGTAAGAAGTCCGATTTCATCGTAATATCTAAGAGTCCTTGTGCTGACCCCTGCCAAATCCCCCATTTTTTTTATTGTATACTCCATGGTGCTCACCTCCTTATGTAATTAGTGTATACCTTTACGTTGCGTTAATGTCAAGAAAAAACTTTAAATTATTTTTTTAATGGCTGAGTTCAATATCCAGAAGATATAAAGTATGGTATAATTCTATATAAATAAAACATTGAAAGGGGACAATGCCATGAAGATTACAATTTATAATGAAGGTCGAGATGAGAGAAGGAAACCTGAAGTGTTGGAGTTATATCCAAAAGAAATAGGTGGGGTAATTAGAGAACTTCTTCAAGAGAAAGATGAAATAGAGATAATTAAAATATGCTCTGTTTATGAAGAGGAATGTGGATTGACAGAAGAGTTGCTAAATGAGACAGATGTATTAGTCTATTGGTCCCATGGAGGAAATGCTGAATTTCCTGATCATGTTGCAGAGCGCATTCGCGATTCAGTGTTACGTGGGATGGGATTTGTGGTACTTCACTCTGCCATAGGTGCAAAACCCTTCAAATTATTAATGGGAACGTCTTGCAGCATGCGTTATAAACATGATGATTTTGAAAAAATGATATGTTGTAATCCCCTTCATCCTATTGCGGAAGGTGTTCCGGAACGATTTGATTTAGAGGTTGAGGAAACATATGGGGAGTTCATGGATATTCCTAAGCCAGATGATGTTATTTATTTGGGATGGTTTGACTCTGGTGAAGCTTGTAGGAGTGTTTGTACGTGGACAAGAGGATATGGAAGAATTGTTTTTTTACAACCTGGTCATGAGACAAATCCTTCATTCTATAACCCGCATGTGCGTAAATTAATTCAAAACTCATGTAAATGGGCAAAGAGAACAAAGAGGATTTTAGAGGTGCCTAATTCAGTGGAGATAGTGGTAGATTAATCCATGTCGTGATATAATAAATGAAATAAAAGATTTAAAAACATAAATAATAAGAAGGGAAGTATTTGATATGAAACTAATATATGTAATTGTACGAGATGTAGATAGTGGTCAAGTTATGAGGGGATTAAATAAAAAGGGGTTTTATGTAACGAAATTAGCTTCAACGGGTGGCTTCTTGAAAGAAGGTAATACAACTTTAATGATTGGTACAGAAGTTGCAAAAGTAGATGAAGTTGTTGAAATAGTAAAGAAGGAATGTGGAGCAAGGCAACAAGTTGCTTATAGTCCAGCTGAGTCAGCAGAATTCGCTTCAATGCAAGTGTTAGTCAATGTGGGTGGTGCTACTATATTTGTAGTAGATGTGGATCGATACGAGCAAATATAATTGATAAATATTTCTTGCCATAAGGAATTGTCGTGCAATTCCTTGACCAATAATCAGATTTATTATATAATGGATAATAGGTTTTAGAATTAAAAAAAAATAGGATTAAGATATTAATCTAGGAGGTTTTAATATGGCAGAAATAAGTACATTACAAGTTGAAAAAAGAGTAGTTAACACAGGTGTTAACAAAAAGATGAGAAGAGAAGGATATGTTCCTGGAAATATATTTGGTAAAGGAACAGAATCTAAATCCGTTTCCGTTAGAAAAGATGAACTTCGTAGAGCGTTATCTAAATTCGGTAGAAATGCAGTATTTAAATTGAATGATGATGCTGGTGAAAACTATACAGTAATGGTAAAAGAAATTCAGCTTACACCACTTTTGAGTGAGTTTCAGCATGTGGATTTCCAATTAGTTTCTCTAACAGAAGAGACGAAATCTGAAGTACCCGTTAGGATAACCGGAAAAGAATTATTAGAGTCTAAGAGACTTATTATGATGCTACAGACAGACATTGTAAATGTAAAAGGTTTTCCACAAGACATACCTGATGTAGTTGAAATAGATGTATCTAAATTGAATTTCGGTGATGTTGTTACAGTTAAAGACATTGTATTAGCAAATGGTGTTGTAGCTGAAGATGAGCCAGATCATGTAATCTTATCGATCAGTGAGTCGAAGACACAAGCAGTAGCTGCTGAGGGAGCTGAAGAAGCTGAAGAAGCAGTAGAATAATAGAAAAATATTTGTAGTAGAAAGATTCTGCCTATGGTAGAATCTTTCTACTTTCCTGTTTGCTAGAATGTAGAAAGCCTCGGTTGGATGCAAGCACTTCGACATAGGAAGAAGATGCCGCAAGCGACCGTCGAAGGCGCTATTCATATAAGGGAGGAGGATTCTATGGGAACGATAAGAATGGCTATTATTGGAATTGGTTCTATGGGTAAGAAGTATGCTATGCATATTTTTAATAATCAGGTTGAAAATATGGAACTAACAGCAATTGTGTGCAGGAATGAACCTGGAAAAGCGTGGGCGAGGGAACAATTTGGTGAAAAAGTAAAACTATTTTCTTCGAGTGATGAACTCTTTGAACAGACAGAATGTTTTGATGGAGTCCTAATTGTTACACCGCATAAAGAACATCCAAGACTTGCCAAACAAGCTTTTTCTAAGGGAATCCATGTGTTTTCGGATAAACCAGCAGGAATCGATACAAAAGAAGTGCGTGAAATGAATCGAGCTGCCAAGGAAGCGGGAACAGCCTTTGCAATGATGTTTCATAAACGAACTATGCCGATTTACAAGCATGTAAAAGAAGTGCTAGAAACAGGAGTTCTTGGAAACCTAAACAGGGTGACCTGGGTGTGTACAATCTATTTTCGTACAAAGAAATATCATCAATCATCGGCTTGGAGAAGTAGTTGGCAAGGAGAAGGTGGCGGTTTGCTTATGAATCAGGCGCAGCATCCTCTTGACTTGTGGCAATGGCTTTTTGGCATGCCCCAAAATGTATTAGGGCTCATTGACTTTGGAAAATACAATGATTTTAAAGTAGATGATAACAGTACTTTGGTTATGGAATATGAGAATGGAATGAGAGGCATGTTTATTTCTTCTACAGGGGAAGGAACTGGAGAGGAAAGAATAGAAATAGTTGGGACAGCTGGAAGGATAATAATAGAAGGGAATACTCTGAAATATTGGAGATATACCATGTCTATGGAGGAATTTCAAGCGAAAAATGAAGAGCAAGAAGCTAAAATACCTTATAAATACGAAGAAATCGTATTTGATAATCCAGATAATCCATATATAGAAATGTTGCAAAATTTTGCGGATCATATACTAAAAAAGACACCTTTAATTGTAAATGGAGAAGAAGGAATAAATGCACTTGAACTTGCAAATGCGGCATATCTATCAGCTTGGGAAGATAAAAGGATTTCCATTCCTATAGATGATGAGGTCTATTATGAAGCTCTGATGGAGAATATGGCTAAAGAAAAATAAGGATGTTTCCATCCTTATTTTTTTCTATCCTTATTTCTTTCTATAAGTTGTAGCATTTTTTGGTGTTTTTCCTTTTCTGATCTTATGATAATAAGCATAAGTCATTGGGGGGGCTTCTGCTAAGAGTTCGGTGTCAATAAGCTCACCAACAAAAATAGTATGAGTCCCTATTTCGGTAGAACTGATAACTTTACAATTCATATATCCGATGGAATCTGTTAATACGGGAAGTCCATCTACATACTTATACTCCGCATTTTCAAATTTATCTATGTTTTTTCCAGATTGAAAACCAAATCTGGCTAGTATAGCAGGCTTGCATTCTTCTGATAAAACAGAAATGGAAAAAAGTCCGGTATCATTGATGCAACTATGTGTAAAATTATCATGATGTATGCTAACAGCGATAGTGGGTGGAATGGCAGTTACTTGCATCACGCTATTGGCAACACAGCCAGTAGGCTTATCTTGATTCATTGTAGATACCACGTACACTCCATAGGAAAGATTCCATAAAATACGTTCATCCATCGCAGTTCCTCCTTAAATGTTATTATTTTTCATAAGATATCTATGAAATTAATTATATTATAGCATTTATGAGACAAATGACAAGAAGAATGTTAAAAAGATAACAATTTTAATGAAGTATTTGAATTACTATCAATTAGTTCCTTATCATAAGGTAAGAAAAAGTGGATTTTTTATAGTAATCGTATTATAATGATAGCTACGAATTAATTTTAGGAGGAAATCATGAAAAAGATATTAGATATCATAACAGAGGAAGTGACAAAAGCCTTTGTGGCTTGTGGATATGAGGAAGCTTATGGAAAGGTTACCCTTTCAAACAGACCTGATCTTTGTGAATATCAGTGTAATGGAGCTATGGCAGCAGCAAAGACATATAAAAAGGCTCCTATTATGATTGCCAACGAAGTTGTTGAAAAATTACAAGATAACCAGGTGTTAAGTGAAGCAATCAGTGTAATGCCAGGTTTTATAAATATAAGAGTAGAAGAATCTTTTCTTTCAAAGACTTTAAATGTGATGAAAAGCGAAGAAGGTTTTGGTATTGCAAAGGCTGAAGAACCACAAACTATTATCGTGGATTATGGTGGAGCAAACATAGCAAAGCCACTCCATGTAGGACATTTACGTTCTG
Source organism: uncultured Lachnospiraceae bacterium (assembly GCA_964475115.1). Classification (GTDB taxonomy): domain Bacteria; phylum Bacillota; class Clostridia; order Lachnospirales; family Lachnospiraceae; genus CAYYVJ01. The sequence goes on along the minus strand of CAYYVJ010000019.1, from coordinate 9,413 downwards.
CTGTTATTGGAGAAAGTGTAAAAAGAATTGGTAAATTTTTAGGACATGATATGATAGGGGATGTGCATTTAGGGGATTGGGGACTTCAAATGGGCCTTATTATTTCTGAATTAAAAAATCGTCAACCAGGCCTTCCTTATTTTGATGATTCTTTTGAAGGAGAATATCCTAAAGAAGCTCCTTTTACTATAAGCGAGCTAGAGGAGATTTATCCGGCTGCTAATGCAAAATCTAAAGAAGATGAAGATTTTAGAGAAGAAGCTAAAAATGTTACATTCCTATTGCAAGGTGGTCATAAAGGCTACATGGCTTTGTGGAATCATATATTAAATGTTTCCGTTACAGATTTAAAGAAAAATTATGATAGTTTAAATGTTACTTTTGAACTTTGGAAAAAAGAAAGTGATGCCCAACCATATATTCCAGATATGGTAACCTATTTGAAGGATGAAGGATATGCCTACATCAGCAATGGTGCATTAGTTGTAGATGTAAAAGAAGATACAGATACCAAAGAGATTCCTCCATGTATGATTCTTAAATCGGATGGAGCTACTTTATACAATACAACAGATTTAGCGACTATTGTAGAAAGAATGAAACTTTTTAATCCAAATAGGATTGTATATGTAGTAGACAAACGTCAAGAATTATATTTTGAACAGGTATTCCGCTGTGCACGTAAAACAAAATTAGTAGAAGATGATACGCGTCTTGATTTCTTAGGATTTGGAACTATGAATGGAAAAGATGGTAAACCTTTTAAAACAAGAGATGGCGGTGTTATGCGCCTTGAGAATTTAATAAAAGAGATAAATGAAGAAGTCTATAATAAGATTATGGAGAACCGTACTGTATCTGAAGAAGAAGCATTGGAAACTGCTAAAATAGTAGGGCTAGCTGCTTTGAAATACGGAGATTTATCTAATCAGGCTTCGAAAGATTATGTATTTGACGTAGAGCGATTTACTTCCTTTGAAGGAGATACCGGTCCATATATTCTCTATACCATTGTACGCATCAAATCAATTTTAAGTAAATATACGGAAATCGGTGGAGATATTAATACGAAAGCAAATATTAAGGATGCATCAAGTGATAGTGAAAAGAAATTAATGCTTGAACTTGCAAAATTCAATGAAGTGATCGAAAACAGCTTTAATGAAATAGCTCCTCATAAGATTTGCCAATATGTATATGATTTATCTAATGGTTTCAATCGATTCTATCACGAAACAAAAATCATATCTGAAGAAAATAAAGAAAAGCAAGAAAGCTGGATAGCCTTATTAAAATTAACAAAGAGTGTTTTAGAAGTTTGTATAGATTTGTTAGGACTAGAAGCACCAGATAGAATGTAAAATGTACC
>CAYYVJ010000019.1:0-7944 GCA_964475115.1 uncultured Lachnospiraceae bacterium | reverse complement strand
GTACATTTTTTGGTACATTTTTTATTTTTCCAAAGCTATCTTTTTGACCTGTTCTAAAGCGTTTGATACCGGTGGAAGTGATATTAGGATAATGGTAATAACAGCTTCAGCTAATAAATAGCCTCCATTGTATGCTAGAGAATATACGGGAGCGCTCATTCCACTTCCTTCTGCATATTCAGCAAAGAAGATTAAACCTGAAAGAAAGGCAAAGAAATATCTTCCAAGTACGCTAACTATGTATCCTTTTATTAATCCGTATTTTGCATTGGCAAAAATACCTGAGAGACCTAGTGCACCAAAGGCAAGAGGGTAATCGGTTAACATCTGAGGTATAGTGATAACATATGGATCTATGATTAGTTGCAATATTCCATAAGCAATACCTGTAACGAGACCGATTTTTAATCCATACCAATAACCAATCAGGGAAATAAACATCATACTAAATAAAGTGATAGAACCACCCATAGGCATTTCAAATACCTTCAGGTATGAAGTTACCATAGCAAGAGCTATAGCAAGTGCACAAAAAACTAGTTGCTTTCGTGTTGCAAAAAAATTAGACATAAAAAAATCCTCCTTAAAAAATGTTTTAGGAGGGGACTACTAAATAGTAAGTAAAATAATGCTTCCTTACGCCGGTACTAGCCGGTTCAAGTAGTGAGGGTCAATGTAAAATACATTTTCTCAGCCAAAGGCTCCCCTAGCTCTTATAAAGTTATTGTAAATATATCTAAAAACAATGGTAAAGTCAAGACAAAAAATTATACTGCAACTTCCATACTTATTTTACCTAAATGTTTATAGTCATCTAATTTGATATCATTTGGTTTAAAATCATAAAAATCTTTTATATCAGGGTTAATTAATAATTTGGGTGCAGGCAATGCTTGATCAGCTTTAGCTAATTGAAGCTTCATTGCATCTATGTGATTTTCGTAAACATGAGCATTATTAATTATGTGGGTAAGAATCCCTGGTTTAAGATTTGTTACCTGTGCAATTAAATGAGTCAGTACAGCATACTGAGCTGTATTAAATGGTATTCCTAGACCCAAATCTCCACTTCTTTGAACAAGCATACAATTTAAACGGCCATCAGTTACATCCCAAATAGTTTGAAAGGCACAAGGAAGTAATGCCATCTCTGGTGAATCTTCTATATTCCAAAGAGTTACTATCATTCTGCGGTCTTGAGGATTGTTTTTAAGGGTATCTATTAAATTGTCTAATTGCTTATATTTTGCTATTTGATAGCCATAAGCCTTTCCTATGGTACCGTCTTCTAACATCCACTCATCCCAAACATGGCACTTCATATCTTGTAAAACTTTTACATCATTACTTTGTAATTGCCATATCCAGAGCATTTCTTTTACAGCAGTATAAAAAGCCACAAATTTAGTAGTAAGAATAGGAAATTCCTTTTCTAAATCAAAATGCATGATTTGATGAGGTAGTTTGTATGTTGCAATCCCTGTACGATTTTGGTCATAGTATCCGTTATCAATTACATTTTTTACAATATTTAAATATTGTGTATCTGCTAAACTCATTGGTAATCCTCCTTGATAATAGTATTTAGAGTATACCATGTTTTACTCGAATTTGGAATATGAGATTTTCTGCCATGCAAGTTGATTACCATGTAAGTAGGCATGAACCCCAGGTTAATCCGCCACCAAAGCCGGATAAGATTATCCTATCATTTCTCTTTAAATGCCCACTGCGATTAAAGTCATCTAATAGGATAGGAATACTTGCAGCAGAGGTATTGCCACAATAAGTTAAGTTTATAGGGAATTTATTTTCTTCCACATTTAAACGTTTGGCTACAGATTGAATAATGCGTTTGTTTGCCTGATGAAGAATAAAATAATCTATTTTATCTATATTAACATGATGTTGCTGCAGGAGAGCAGAAATATTTTCAGGTACCTTCCTTACTGCAAATTTGAAAACTTCTTGTCCATCCATTTGCATATAAGTGTTTTTCCTTGCTTCCTTATCAAATAGATTTTTTGTCATTTGATTAAAATAAGTTAATACATCACCTTTCCCGCCATCAGAGCCTAAGAGGCTACCTATCAGTCCCACCGAATCCTTGGATAGGACAGCTGCTCCTGCACCATCTCCAAAGAGTACACAGGTAGCTCGATCAGTCCAATCCACTGCCCTAGAAAGAGATTCTGCTCCAATAATTAAAGCATTTTTATATATTCCGGCAGAAATATATGCATGTGCGGTCGTTAAGGCAAATAAAAAACCAGAACAAGCGGCGTTTAAGTCAAAACATACTGCATGAACGGCACCTATACTTCCCTGCACTTGGCATGCCACACTAGGCATACTACTATCTGGTGTAAAAGTTGCTACTATAATAAGATCAATATCTTCTGCAGGAATCTTGGAATCTTCAAGTGCTAAAATAGCAGCAGCAGAAGCCATAGAAGAAGTTGTTTCAGTAGTTGCAATTCTTCTTTCTTCTATTCCTGTTCTTTCTCTAATCCATTCATCATTTGTATCTACAATTGTAGATAAGTGTTCATTTGAAAGTATGGTCGAAGGTAGATAACTACCTGTACCAATAATTCTTGTCGTTGTCATTTTCTATACCACCATATACTTTGATAATCAAAGTATATTGCTTGCGCTTATTTTTGTCAATGATTTTAATTCTTAAGGGAAAAATTAAGATGAAAATTCATAAGGATTATGTTATTATATTGCTGTAGATGAGATGAGAAAAACAAAAAAGGGGAGAGAATGAAAATGAAGAAAGAAAATATTTTTTTGAAAATTTGGCGTGTAATTTATATGCCAATCGTTTATTTTACAATTAGTCTTGTAATTGGGGTCATCGCTATGATATTTATAGGGATAATGGTTGGAATAGAAGCAGGTTATAGTGGTGGATTGGACTTGGCAGAAATGGAAGCAAAGATTTATGAACTATATTATAGGTATGCCATGCTATTTACTGTGATAGCAGCTGTTATAACAATGCCTATTTGTTATTTTTTAATGAAGAAAGATAAAAAGAGAGAAACTATTATAAATGGAGAAATATCCTATGAACCATTAGAATACAAACTATATATTCCTGTAATAATATTAGGGATTGCAAGCTGTATTGGAATAAATAATTTGATAAGCATAAGTGGGCTTATTGAATTGTTTCCAGGATTTCTTGAAGTAGCAGAGGCTATTTATGGAGGGGGAATTCTCCTTCAAATTATTTCAGTAGCTATTATTGTTCCGATTTTAGAAGAGTTATTATTTAGAGGAATTGTATATAAAAGATTGCGTGGATATATGAAAACAGAGATTGCAATTGTAGTATCCGCTTTGTTTTTTGGTCTTTTTCATTTGAATGTAGTTCAAGGCCTTTATGCATTCATAATTGGTCTATTATTAGCATACGTTTATGAAAAGTATAAATCGATTTGGGCTCCTATCTTGTTTCATATAGCTGCCAATTCAGTCTCTATCTTTTTGACAGAAGTGATAGAAGAACAAAGCTTTTTTAGCAATTCAGTGGTGTTTAGTCTTATAACAATTGTATTTTTATGTGTGACCATTGTTTTGACAATGTGGATGAGAAGACATGTTAATCCAAAGGAAATAAGCATAGACAGGAGTGTATTGGAAAATGTATAATAGTATTATTGTAGGCTGTGGATTTGCAGGTGCTACAGTAGCAAGAGAGCTAGCGGAACGAGGAAACGAAAAAGTATTGGTGATAGAAAAAAGAAATCATATAGCAGGGAATTGCTATGATCTATATGATGAACATGGTATTTTCATACATCAATATGGACCACATATCTTTCATACAAATACAGAAAGAGTATATGAGTATTTATCTAGATTTACAGAGTGGCATTCATTTAAACATGAAGTGGTTGCAAATGTTCATGGACAGATGATTCCAGTACCCTTTAATCTAAATACTTTAAAACTAGTGTATGATAAAGAAAAAGCAGAATACTTAGAAAAAAAACTAATTGATACTTTTGGATTTGCTAGTAGGGTTCCTATTTTATCACTTATGGAGCAAGAAGACGAAGATATTAAGTCAATTGCAGATTATGTTTATAAGAATATCTTTTTGCAGTACACGATGAAGCAATGGGGGCAAAAACCAGAAGAGATTGATTCATCTGTTACAGGAAGAGTTCCCGTACTGATATCTTATGATAATGGTTATTTTGGGGACACTTATCAAGGGATGCCCAAAGAAGGATATAGGAGTTTGGTTGAAAAGTTATTAGATCATCCGGGCATTACAATTGAGCTAGATAGAGATGCAAAGGAAGTGCTAACCATAAAGGAAGGGCAGATTCATTATGAAGGTAAGCCTTATAATGGTAAAGTCATCTATACTGGTCCGATCGATGAATTTTTTGATTGTAAATTTGGTAGATTGCCTTATCGCTCTCTTGACTTTAGATTTGAACATTATGAAGTAGATAGTTGGCAAGAGAAAGCGGTCGTAAACTATACCGTTAGTGAAGAATATACACGTATTACAGAATTTAAAAAATTAACAGGACAGACAAAAAAAGATTCTACAACCATTATGAAAGAGTATCCGATACCTTATACTGACAATAGCAAGGAAATACCATACTATTCCATTGTAAATGCAGAAAACTTGGCTTTGTACCAAAAGTATGAACAGCTATTTAAGGAACATAAAAAGGTATATTTGTTAGGACGTTTGGCAGAATATAAATACTATAATATTGATGCTATCGTAGAAAAAGCTTTGTTGCTTGCAGATTCTATTATTGGATAGATTTTACAGGAGGAAGATTCATGAAATTATTGACCATTGCAGTTCCATGCTATAATTCGCAGGACTATATGGAACATTGTATTAAAACGTTACTTGCAGGTGGAGAAGAAGTAGAAATTATAATAGTGAATGACGGTTCGAAAGATAACACTGCTGAAATAGCAGAACGGTTAGTGAAAGAAAACCCCACCATTGTAAAAGCCATTCATCAGGAAAATGGAGGGCACGGAGAAGCTGTTAATACAGGCTTTAGAAATGCTACAGGAGTCTATTTTAAGGTGGTAGATAGTGATGACTGGGTAAATGAGAGTGCATATTTAGAAATCTTAAACTTACTCAGAGAAGTTGTAACAGAAGGAAAAGATTTAGATATGTTGATCTCCAACTTTGTATATGAAAAAGATGGAGTAAAACGCAAAAAGGTAATGAGCTATAAGACAACGATTCCAGAAAAACAATTTCTTGCTTGGGATCAAATTAAGAACTTTATAAAAGGGAAATATATTTTAATGCATTCGGTTATTTATAGAACACAACTTTTGCTAGATTGTGGATTAGAATTGCCAAAGCATACTTTCTATGTGGATAACATCTTCGTTTATTATCCCTTGCCACATGTTAAGACTTTGTGTTATTTAAATGTTAATTTCTATCGATATTTTATTGGTAGGGATGATCAGTCAGTGAATGAAAAAGTAATGATTTCGAGAATTGATCAACAGATTCGAGTAACTCAAGCCATTATTGATGCTTATGATTTATATGACTCGAAGTTAATCCCTTCAAAAAAATTAAGACATTATATGAAACAGTATTTGGAAATTATGATGGTAGTTTCCTCTATTATGCTTATCCGTTCTGGAACAGAAGAAAATCTGGAAAAGAAGAAGGAGCTTTGGAAGTATTTAAAGAAAAAGGATTATCGATTATATTTACGCTTGCGTTATGGATTTATGGGACGTACTATGAACCTTCCAGGAAAAGGTGGTCGTAAAGTTTCTGAATTTGGTTATAAGGTAACTCAAAAGTTCTTTGGATTTAACTAAATAAAAGTGTTTATTGGAGCGATAAAGCACCAATAAACACTTCTTTTATTTGTAGGAACTTGTTAATCAAATTGTTGTTTGAACTTGCCTAGTATAAAAGAGTGTTCCGTTTTGTACACTAGCTTATACATAACAATACTTAATGCGATACCGCCGAAGCCATCTAATACAGAGTGTTGCTTTAAAAATACAGTGGATAAGCAAATGGAGAGCATAAGTATAAATGAAGAAATCATAAGAATCTTATTCTTTTTTAATGTTTCGTTGTTACGAAGTGCAAGATGAACACCAATCGAATTATATACATGGATACTTGGAAATACATTGGTAGAAGTATCTGCCCTGTAAATAAAACGAACCATGTTAGTAAAAATATTATTTCTTCCTATAAAGGTAGGACGTAAATTTTGTCCACTTGGCCATATTGTAAATATGATTAAGCAAATGGTCATTCCAATAAATAGAAATGCAGTTATTTTATAAAATTCTTCCTTAGAATAGAAGAAAAAATAAAAAATTCCAATTGCGACATAAGCAAACCAAAGCATATAAGGTATAATAAAAATTTCTGCAAATGGAATAATATCATCTAAAGGAATACTTACATTTGTATAATGGACAATGTTTTTCTCTAAATATGCAAACCAAAATAGATAGACAAAGATATAGGAAAAAACCCATCCGTGTTTATATTTTTTTAGGAAATCCTTCAAGATAATTCCACCTTTCAGTATAGGACTAATTGTATTTGAATGTTTTCACAAATTATAGCATAGACAAAATACCGAAACAACCAAAAACATTAGAATTAAGAAATTGTTAATATTTTTGTACGATAAAAAATCAATTGGTTATAAAACGTATTTTGTCACTAGAAGAGTTAATTGATACGCTTTTTAGAAATCCAAAATCTTCCCCATCTGTATGAATTGAATTCTCTACATCTGAATCAATGGTAACAGATTTACAGGAGTAGATGTCTACACCTTTAAACGTAGCATGTTTTTCAAATAAAGAAGATACTAGTAAAAAGGCATACTTTAATTTAGATGAGTCATGAAACACACATACTTCTAATTTTCCGTCAGTAGGGTCGGCGCTAGGAGCAAAAGGGAATCCTCCGCCCTCATACTTTTGTATGTGGATCGATGCAAATAGCATTTTTTTCATATCTAATTTAATAGTAGAATCTATCGTAATGTGTGCAGGAGAATTATTAGAAAGAATCAGTTGTTTTACTCCTATAAAAAGGTATGTAAGCTTACCAAGTCTTACTTTATTTAAATATTTTTTTAATTTTGATTTAAGGGCGTTGTGTGCAATGCTTGCGTCATAACCCATTCCTGCACTTACTACAAAATTCCGTTTGGAATTACCACTTTTGATAATACCATAATCTATGTATGTATATGTTTTCGGATGTAAAATTATTTCTAAAGCCTTCATACAATTTTTTGAGATTTGCATACTTCTTGAAAAATCATTTCCAGAGCCAGTGGGGATATAACCTATTGTGACGTGTTCTGTAGAAAATAATCCGTTAATCACCTCGTTTAAAGTACCATCTCCACCTAAGACCACAATCGTTTTCATATGCGTGGAATCTGCAGAACTTGAAATATTAGTAGCAATTTCAGTGGCATGTCCATGAAACTTAGTAAATGAAACTTCAAACCCTATTTTTTCTTTTATTAAAAATTCGTGTATTTCGTCCCAATAATCTTGCCCTTTTCCAGAACCAGATAGAGGATTTACAATAAAATGTAACATAAAACTCCAATCTGTGTTTTTTTAATTACACGGTAAATTTTTGTGTCTTATTTAGATTTATAATCGACATTATAACATTATAAAATTTTTTTGAAAAGTGTTGACAATTTAAACTTTTAATATTATACTATCAAGGCAGGTCAGATGTGACCACATTGTGGGATCTTAGCTCAGCTGGGAGAGCACCTGCCTTACAAGCAGGGGGTCACAGGTTCGAACCCTGTAGGTCCCATACGACATAATAGATTGTCGTTAACTATCTATTACAGATAATTTGGCGGAATAGCTCAGTTGGCTAGAGCACACGGTTCATACCCGTGGGGT
>CAYYVJ010000018.1:21777-27484 GCA_964475115.1 uncultured Lachnospiraceae bacterium | reverse complement strand
ATATGAGTTCTTTTAACTTTTCTTTATCTAGAATACGAATAAGTCCCCTAGATTGTTCTAATATCCCCTGAGTTTGAAAAACCTTTAACATACGAGAAACTACTTCTCTAGCACTTCCAATGTATTTGGCGACTTGTTCTTGGGTTAGCTTTATTTCGGAAGAACTTGTCTTAACCATTTCATCTAGAAGAAAGATGGCTAATCGCTTATCAAAACTTAAAAATAAGATTTGCTCGATCGCCCACATAATATCAGAAAATCTTTCAACAGCACTTTTATAGGCATAGTTTTCAACGTATACATTATGTTCACTTAGTTTGCTAAAAGAGCCAATATTAAGGAGAAATACATCTGTATCAGTTTCTGCATCAATATGTATATCAAAATTAATGCTATATAAAACACAAGAAGCAGAAAGTACACAGGTATCTCCTGAGGAGAGGCGAAATAAAGTTACTTCACGACCATCTTCTGATAAGATATAGATACGTAATTCTCCATTTTGTATAATTAAAGTACCAAGGCACTCATTATCTGCACTGTGTAGGTTTTGACCCTTTTTATATGTTATCTTTGTAGTATTTTGTTTGATTAGATCTTTCTCAGTATCATTTAGTTTATCCCAGAATGTAAAACGTGATTTTACAAATTGCAAATTTTCTTTATCTAACATATTAATTCCTCCAATTTCTCTATATATTATATTATAGCATAGAGAAAGGTATAATAAAAAAATAAGAATTCGTTTTCCCTTTACTTTATCCTATAAAATCTGTTATAATGTTAGCATAAATTGTTTTTTTTCAGTTTAAATTCAGCATATTGTCTAAATTAATATTTTTATAATGCTTTTAGTGTCCGGTTGGCAGTTTTAAAAACTGTTTCAAGTCTTAAGCTTAAGGGTGGAGAGCTTGTTTTATTGCTCTCGCCCTTTTTTTGCCTTTATTTAATCGTTGCTTATTCACAAATAAAAATAAAAGGAGTGATTGTATATGAAAATACACATTACAGAAACTGTTCTTAGAGATGCGAATCAATCTCTAATTGCAACCCGTATGCCCTTTTCTGATTTTGAGGGAATACTTAGAACCTTGGATGAGGCTGGTTACCATTCATTAGAATGCTGGGGTGGAGCTACCTTTGATTCCTGTTTGAGGTATCTTGATGAAGATCCATGGGAAAGACTTAGAAAGATTAAAGCAGTAGTTAAGAACACTAAATTGCAGATGCTATTTAGGGGACAAAACATCTTAGGATATAAGCATTATCCAGATGATGTTGTAAGAAAATTTGTAGCTTTATCGGCAAAAAACGGCATAGATATATTTCGTATTTTTGATGCCCTAAATGATTTTAGAAATATTGAAGTAGCAGTTGATGAAGTAATAAAGCAAGGAAAACATGCACAAGGTTGCATCTGTTACACTACAAGTCCTATTCATAATTTAGAAAAATATGCACAGATGGGTAAAGAACTTGAAGAAATGGGAGTTCATTCTATCTGTATTAAAGATATGGCTGGTATTATGGGACCTCAAGAGGCATATGATCTCGTGAAAGCATTAAAAGAACAGGTGAAAATTCCTGTGATTTTGCATACCCACTCAACTACAGGATTAGGACCAATTACTTATGCAAAGGCAGCTGAAGCAGGATGCGATGGAATTGACACAGCAATTTCCGCTTTTGGTGGAGGGACGTCTCAACCACCAACTGAGACTTTAAACTATGCATTAAAACAGATGGGATTTGAGACTGGGCTAGATGAGAAAAAGTTAAAAGAGATCAATGACTTCTTTAAACCGTTAAAGGCAAGATATTTAGAAGCTGGACAACTGGATCCATATGTTATGGGTACAGAAACTGATGCACTTGTATATCAGGTACCAGGTGGAATGTTATCCAATTTAATTGCTCAGTTAAAAGCACAAAATGCTATTGATAGATTAGATGAAGTACTAGAAGAAACACCAAAGGTAAGAAAAGATCTTGGATATCCACCTTTAGTTACTCCAATGAGTCAGATGGTTGGTGTGCAGGCGGCGACTAATGTACTTGTAGGTGAAAGATATAAAAATGTATCGAAAGAGGTTAAAGCTTACTTTAAGGGAGAATATGGTCGAGCACCAGGAGAAGTTGATTTAGCATTACAAAAAAAGGTGCTTGGTGATGAAGAGCAAATCAAAGGTCGTTTTGCAGATACCCTAGAGCCAGCTTTTGAAAAAACAAAGAAGGAATTGGAAGGTCTTGCTAGAAGTGATGAAGATGTTCTATCCTATATTGCCTTTCCACAAGTTGCTAAAAAGTTCTTTGAAAATAGAATAGAACGCGAATCTAAAACTGTATTATACACAATTACAAGAAAGTAGGTGAGGGAAGAGATGACATTATCCGAAAGCTTATCGGTTGCATTATTTACAATGGTAGTTGTGATGGGAGTACTTGCGATTCTATTTTTCCTAATAAAGATATTCTCTTTTGCAGTAGGAAAATTTGAAAAATCCTTTTCTTCCCAAAAAGTACAAGCAACTTCACCAACTGTTAATGAAGTTCTAGTTGAAGAAATAGAAGAAGAAGTATTTTCTTCTGGCACGCTTAAGTTAACAAATGTAGATGAATCAACTGCAGCTATGATTATGGCTATTGTTAGCGATGAGTCCAAGATTCCGCTTTCCCAATTATGCTTTAAATCGATTAGACTCATAAGCGAATAGTAAATATACTTGAAATGGAGGAAATGCAATGATATATGTAGTGAATATAAATAATAAAGAATATGAAGTTGAAGTTGAAAAAGGAAAAGCAAATATAATAAAGACAACTGAAAGTGCCCCTAAAGCACCTGCAGTTGCAGCAATTCCAGCAGTGGCAGCAGTAGCACCTGTACAAGTAGCAGTGCCTGAAACAGCCGGAGGAACTTCTGTGGAAGCACCAATGCCTGGAACAATTCTAGATATAAAAGCAAGTGTAGGGGAAAAGGTGAAAAAGGGCCAGTTATTAGTGATCTTAGAAGCCATGAAAATGGAAAATGAGATTTATGCGCCAACAGATGGTACGATTGTACAAATATTAGTATCAAAAGGTAGCAGTGTAAATACAAATGAAACTATGATAGTACTTAATTAAGGAGGAATAGCCAGTGTTTGTTGATTCTTTAGTAAAACTATGGGAAGATTCCGGCTTTTTTGCTTTATCTGTACAGTCTGTTATTATGATTGTGATAGCGTTAATCCTTATTTATCTAGCCATAGTTAAAAAATTTGAACCACTTTTATTATTACCAATTGCGTTTGGTGTATTACTTGCAAATCTTCCTCTAGCGGGGTTAATGAATGAACCTGTGGGAGATCAAGCAGGTGGATTGTTATATTATCTATACTTAGGAGTGAAAAAGGGAATTTATCCTTCTTTAATCTTTCTTGGGATTGGAGCCATGACAGATTTTGGACCGCTGATTGCACGTCCATCTAGTTTGTTTTTAGGTGCTGCGGCACAGCTTGGTATAAGTATTGCTTTTTTAGTAGCGGTAGCTCTTGGTTTTGGACCAGCTGAAGCGGCGGCTATAGGTATTATTGGAGGTGCAGATGGTCCGACAGCGATTTATTCAGCGTCAATACTTGCACCACACTTACTGGCAGCGATTGCGATTGCAGCATATTCTTACATGGCATTGATACCGATTATTCAGCCACCAATTATGCGTTTTCTTACTACAGAAAAGGAACGCAAAATTGAAATGAAGCAGGTTCGCAAGGTATCAAAAATGGAAAAAGTATGTTTTCCTATTGTTGTTACTATTTTCTGTGTATTATTGTTACCATCTGTAGCACCATTAATTGGAATGCTAATGCTTGGTAATCTCTTTAAAGAATCCGGTGTTGTAAGCCGTCTTTCCGATACAGTGCAAAATGCTTTAATGAATATAGTTACTATTTTCTTAGGTGTAACAGTTGGAGCAACAGCTGTAGGGTCAAACTTTTTGAGCCCGGAAACATTAAAAATAATAGTACTTGGACTTTTTGCATTTATGTTTAGTACCATTGGTGGTTTACTTGCTGGAAAACTAATGTGCGTTTTATCTGGAGGAAAAATAAATCCACTTATTGGCTCGGCGGGTGTGTCTGCAGTACCAATGGCAGCTAGAGTTTCTCAAGTAGAAGGTCAAAAAGCGAATCCAGCTAACTTTTTACTTATGCATGCAATGGGACCTAATGTGGCAGGTGTTATAGGCTCAGCTGTATCTGCAGGTATCCTTATTTCACTTTTTGGATAAAATAAAATTAATACAATTAAATATGATATAAAATATAACCGGTATGGCTTTCTAGCATACCGGTTATATGCGTTTAATTCCTAGACGCAAGTTAGAAAGGATGCTATAATATTACTTACAGGTATACTACAAGAAGTCTAGTTTTTTGTAGTAAAAGATTGATGAGTAAGTCTCATGAATAAAAGGTTCATGATAGAATGAAGGAGGTAATTAAATGCTGAATTTTAATTTTTACAGTCCTACTTATTTTGTGTTCGGTGAAGATAGTGAAAAGGAAAGCGGAGCCTATGTTAAGAAATTTGAAGGTACAAAGGTTCTGATTCATTATGGTGGAGGTTCTGTCGTAAGATCAGGATTACTTGATCGAGTTAAAAAGTCATTAGCTGAAGAAGGCATCTCTTACGTGGAACTTGGTGGTGTAGAACCAAACCCAAAGAGTGGCCTTGTATATAAAGGAATTGAATTGTGCAAGAAAGAAAATGTGGATTTTGTACTAGCAGTAGGCGGTGGAAGTACCATTGACTCAGCAAAGGCGATTGCAAGTGGCGTATTATATGATGGAGATTTTTGGGATTTTTATGATGGAACGACTAGGCCAACTAAGGCATTACCTGTAGGAACAATTCTTACAATTGCAGCAGCAGGTAGTGAAGGCTCTGGTAGTTCTGTTATTACAAAAGAAGAAGGTATGCTAAAACGTGGTTCAGGTGGAGATTGTATGCGACCTAAGTTCTCTATTTTAAACCCTGCTTTAACTATGACACTTCCTCCATATCAAACAGCAGCTGGTGCAACAGATATTATGGCTCATGTTTTTGAAAGATATTTCACCAATACAAAAGATGTAGAGATAACGGATCGTTTATGTGAAGCAGTTCTATTGGCTATGATCAATGAAGTTCCAAAGGTAATTGCGAATCCAGAGGATTATCAGGCAAGAGCCAACATTATGTGGGCTGGAATGGTAGCACATAATAATATTGTGGGTGTTGGAAGAGCTCAAGACTGGAACAGTCATGATATAGAGCATGAACTTTCTGGACTTTACGACGTAACCCATGGTGCAGGGTTAGCGGTGATAATGCCTGCATGGATGGAATATGTTGTGGATCATGACGTAATGCGATTTGCACAGGTTGCAGTTAGGGTATGGGGCTGCCATATGGATTATGCTAATCCAAAGAAGACTGCAATGGAAGGCATACAAGCATTTAAGAAATTTTTAACATCAATTGGAATGCCAATTAATTTTAAACAACTTGGTGCAAAGGAAGAGGATATTCCTACGTTGGTGAAAAATTTTGGCTTAGGTGATGGAAAAAGAGGTGGATTTGTAGAGCTTGACAGTCAAGCGATAGAAGATATCTACAGATTAGCACTTTAATTGAATAGAAGAGAATAGAGGTGTATCATGAAGGTTTTGTTTATTGGGGG
>CAYYVJ010000018.1:0-21677 GCA_964475115.1 uncultured Lachnospiraceae bacterium | reverse complement strand
GTACATGGTAGCAAAGGAAGTTGGCAGGTGGTAAAGCGAATGTTAGATAATAAACCAGTGATTATTCATGGTGATGGAACTTCGCTTTGGACTATGACGCATAATAGTGACTTTGCAAAAGGTTTTATAGGTCTTATGGGGAATATTCATGCAATTGGAGAAGCAGTGCAGATTACGAGTGATGAAACCTTGACTTGGAATCAAATCTATTTTATCATAGCGGATGCTCTTGGTGTAGAATTAAAAGCATATTATGCGCCATCTGATTTTCTGGCTAAAAGCTCAAACTATGATTTTTTTGGTGGGCTTTTAGGTGATAAGGCTATTTCTGTGGTATTTGATAATAGTAAATTAAAACGATTAGTTCCAGAGTTTGTAGCTACCAAGCGATTTGATACAGGAATAAAAGAAACCATAGATTATATTTTAGCACATAAAGAATATCAGGTTGAAGATGATGAATTTGACCTATGGTGTGATAAGGTAATTGCTGCTTTAGATAAGGCAGTAAGTGAAGTGAAGGGGTGATTATATGAATTTTAAGCAATTGTCAGATACTTATACATTATCAAATGGTGTAAAGATTCCATGTGTCGGATTTGGAACTTGGCAAATGCCGAATGGTGAGATTGCTTTAAATGCAGTAAGAAATGCAATTGAATTAGGTTATAGACATATAGATACTGCTGCAGGATATGGAAATGAAGAAAGTGTTGGAAAAGCTATAAAGTTGTCAGGGCTTAAAAGAGGAGAACTATTTGTCACAAGCAAACTTCATAACCTTTCTCATGGTTATGAAAAAACAGTAGAAGAGTTTGAAGTGACCATGAAAAACCTAGATATGGAATATTTGGACTTATATTTAATCCATTGGCCAAATCCGGCAAGTGTTAGAGAATCGTGGAAAGAAGCAAATGCAGGGTCTTGGAAAGCCTTTGAAGAATTTTATCAGGCAGGACGCATTCGCGCAATTGGTATTAGCAATTTCCTACCACATCATATAAATGCTTTGATGGAGACTGCGAAGATTGCACCTATGGTAAATCAAATCCGCCTCTGCCCAGGAAATGTTCAGGCAGAAACGGTCGAGTTTTGTAGAGATAGAAACATTCTATTAGAAGCGTATAGTCCTCTGGCTACTGGACGTGTATTTGAATCAAAAGAGCTAAAGGAAATTGGAAATAAATATAATAAAACCATTGCTCAAATATGTTTAAGGTGGAGTTTGCAAATGGGTTATCTTCCTTTACCTAAAACGGTCACTCCTAGCCGAATGGCAGAAAATATAAATATATTTGATTTTAATCTATTAGAAGAAGAGGTTAAACTTTTGTCAGATATGAAAGATGAGTTTGGAAGCTTCACTGATCCTGACACTATCACATGGTAAAAGGGACTTTCAAAGGAAGTTTAACATTTATGAAAGAGTAAGTAATTGAAAACTATTCCACAAGCACAATGCCCCATATCCTGTTCTAGGATTGGGGTATTCGTTTTCAAATTGTAGCGGTTTTGCGCCTGCAATGAGATAGGCTTTTACCTTTTCACCATAAAGGAAAGGGTCGTTTTCTAAAATAATACCATATTCCATTAAGAGAGCAGAAGAGCCAGTGACAAAGGGGGTAGCGAAGGAAGTACCAGTAGAAGAAGTATATCTTCCGCCTACAGCTGTTGTTGTAATATTTACACCTGGGGCGACTAGATCTGGTTTAACAAGATTGGTCACTCTGGTATAACCTCTTCCAGAAAAATCTCCAAGACTAATCAAAGAGGAATCATAGGCACCTACTGAGATGACTTTAGAGGCAGTAGAAGGAATTGTTAGTGTAATATTTGGGGTAGGCAAAAGGAATCTAGTACCATAATTTAGAATAGAGGCGCTAGGAAGCCACATATGAAATTCTCCTTGAATGATTCTTTCTGGAATAAAGCGAAAAGTCCATATTCCATCATTGATATAAGAGTTTTTTGGTAAAAAATCTATAAATATTTCTTGTGCAATACTATAAGGGCTAGGTTCTCCATAATAGAATAAAAGTTCTGTTTCGTTGATGCTAACTCTTTGAGGACCTATTTCCTGACGGAAAGGTCCCACACGTTCTCCACTTGGAGCTATAATCTCTATTTGAAAGAAATCATTAAAGTACTTCCATATCTGAACATTTATAGTTGTTTCATAAACACTGACTGCTAATTCTACTTCTAGAGGAACTCTATCTTGAAGGATTCCAGATGTATGGCCAGCTGCAGCACCTTCATTTCCTGTCCCTACAATGATAGAAGTCCTACCAATACTTGCAGCATTGTCTAGATAGGTTTCTAAGAGTGAAGAGCCATCATGAGATCCGTAAGTGTTTCCAAAGCTTAAATTGATAGCAACAGGCATTCCTAGTTCGATGCCTTGTTTTACAATATAATCAACTGCCTGCATAAGTTCAGTTGTTCTGGGAAAAGAATCTGGCAGAGGTGAGCCTAATTTCACAACGATAAGAGAACTCATTGGTGCCACTCCTCGATAAAGCCCATCACTGGCGCGACCATTTCCTGCTGCAATACCTGCTACAGATGTTCCGTGTCCACTTATATCAAGTGAAGGAACTAAATTATCCTGAGCTTGGCGTGTGGGCTGAGTAAGTGCTTCATTTATTTGCTCATTAGTAAATTCGGCTCCAATCCTATAACCAGCCGGAGGGGGGAATCCTCTTTCAGGACGAATCGTTTGATCCCACAATTTAACTAGCCTTGTAGTACCGTCTTCATTTCGAAAATCCGGATGTCTATAGTCGATACCAGAATCTACAATTCCAAGCAGCACTCCCTTACCATATAAGTTTGTTCTTCCAGTAGTTTCCATACTTCCAGTTTGTAGTTGATTAATACAAGAGATTGCCCTTCCGTTATTTACAGAAAAGAACAACCTCTTTGGTTTTTCAATATATTCAATTTGCGGGAGATTTGTTATATTTATCAATTCTTCTTCCGTTAAAGTTAAAATAGCATAATTACCTAAAAGTGGAACAATAAAAAGACTTTCACTTGCATATTGAAGGATGTCTCCGCTGTAACGCACAATGACTTCCCAAAATCGGCTCTCTGGGTCAAAACCCACACCTAGCTCTATAGATTTGTTTCTTTCTTCCTCTGTTACATTTAAGGATAGATTTAACAAACCCTCTCGTTTTTGATTATCTACAATATTTTGGCTATCCATATGATTGTATTACCCGGAGAGTCTCTGGATAATAAAACTCCTTTTTATATTTATATCCAAGTTGTAAAAGGTATATTACATTTTTCCGTAAATTTCCTTAGGTACATAAGCCTCAATATAAATGCCATCAGCTACATATTCTTCTTTTAGTAATTGTCCATTTTTTCGAATTAGTTGTATTTTTCCTGCTTCATTATATGGAAATACTTTTTCGATGTAAACCTTTTGGTCTCGAAGAATTTCTTCAATGGTGTTAAGAAGTTGGTTTAAGCCGCTACCTGTTTTAGCAGAAATAGTTACTGTTTTGTCAGCTTTAAAATCTCTAAGTACTAGGTCTTCTGTAATTTTATCTTGCTTATTAAAGAGTGTAATTATTGTTTTATCCCCTACCTCAAGTTCTTTTAATGTTTCATAAACGGTATGCATTTGTTTTTCCACTTGTGGGTTAGAGGCATCTACTACGTGTAATATAATATCTGCATATTTGGATTCCTCTAAAGTGCTTTTAAAAGCGTCTATAAGATGATGGGGAAGTTTACGAATAAATCCTACCGTATCTGTTAATAATATTTCCTGCCCACTAGCTAATGATAAATTTCTAGTAGTAGGATCGAGAGTAGCGAAAAGTTTATCTTCTTCTAATACACCAGCATTTGTTAGTGTATTTAGCAAAGTAGATTTTCCGGCATTGGTGTAACCTACAATAGAAACAATAGGAATGTTATGTTTGCTTCTTTGTTGCCTTGCAACTTCACGGTGTTGTTTAACATCTTTTAATTCTCTGCTTAATTGAGCAATTCTATCTTTGATTAAACGACGATCCATTTCCAGTTTCTTCTCACCTGGACCTTTTGTACCGATACCACCGCCTAATCGAGACAAGGAGCTTCTAAGGCCAATAAGTCTGGAAGAACGATATTTTAATTGTGCAAGCTCTACCTGGATTTTTCCTTCTTTGGTAGAAGCGCGAGAAGCAAAAATCTCTAAAATAATCAAAGTACGATCCATTACCTTGCTAGCAAGGGCATTTTCTAGGTTTTTAAGTTGAGCAGGGGAAAGCTCGTCATCGCATACGATACCTGTAGCCTCTGTTTGAGCAATTAATTCTTTTAGTTCATCAATCTTTCCTTTGCCAAGATAGGTACCTGGATGAACAGTTTCTCTATTTTGAATAAGCTTTCCAACTGTAGATGCGCCTGCAGTAGATACTAATTCTTCTAATTCGTCGAGAGATTCTACAGTGTCATCATTGTCGTATAAGCTGACACCTATCAGGATTACTCTTTCGTTCTCATCCTTTAAGTCATAAGTTTTATTCACGCGTTTCTCCTATCTGGTTTTTAAAAAGTCATATTCCCTTAATGCATCAGCATCATCAGGATAAGTAGTTATATAGCTTGAAAATTTTGTAAAAGCAGTATCAAAGTCACCTAAATATTCATAGGTAATGGCTTCGTTGAATTTAAGCTCTTTTAATGAATTTAAATCGTTGTATGAAAGGCCGTTTTGAAAATAACTTAATGCGTCATGGTATTCTTCGGTTTTTAATTTTATCAAACCTATTTCATTATAAACAGTACCATTAGATGGATTCGCTTCTAAATATTCTTGGAAAAACAAAAGTGCTTGTGTATCGTTTCCTACATGGGAATAGACTTTACCTAAGAACAGTGTAGCTTCAGTGTTTCCTTCTTCTTTGGCTTTTTTTAGATTTGTTAAACTGTTTTCATAATCTTCTAAATAAAAATAAATTTTTCCTTGATTTAAATAATCTTCCTTTTTGGAGGAATTAATCAAAAGTGATCTTTCTAGGTATTTTTTAGCCTCATCTGGATAATTTTTACTCAATCCTTGGAAAATATCCAAGTACAATTTGTAATTAGTAGGAGTAAGTTCTAAAGCTTTATCAAAGTCTTTCTCTGCGGAAGCGATGTCATCTAGTAAAAGATAGACATTTCCTCTGAGGTAATAGTGTTCAGAAGTATGATAACCAATATCAATAAGGATACTATAGGTGTCAATAGCTTCAGCATACATTCCACTTTTTACTTCTGCAATCCCACGATAGTCTAGTACATCAAACTCTAAGGCACTAACTTTTCCATTGGCATAGCTTAAGGCAGAAGCAAAGGAAGAAAGGGATTTCTCGTAATTTTCTAGGCCAAGATAAGCAATACCCATACCACGGTGAATCTTCTGGTTTTCTGGTTCAAGTTCTAAGGCAAAACTTAATTGATCTAGTGCTTTATCATATTGTCCCATTTCAACATAAGTTAAGGCTAGGCTTATATAATTGTTTCCATTAGTTTTGTCAAGGGAAATAGCACTTTCAAAGGCAGTAAGTGCTTCTGTATAATTTCCATTATTATAGTGTTTTATTCCTTTTTCATAGCTTTCATTTTTCTTTCCTGAACAAGCAAATAGTGAAAGAATGCTAAAAAGAAATAAGAAGGACAAGGCGTTAATTTTTTTTCTCATAAGTACATCTCCGATACAAGTAAGTTCAAGTTCAAGTTTCTATATACTACCTAATTATAGCAAGGAGAAGGAGTATTTACAACAACAAAATCAGAAGGCATGAGGAATACTAGTACCAATAGACTATCACAAGATGTATGTCAAAGCTCTGAAAAGGGTACTATATATTGTGTTTTTTAATTGACTTGTATTATGGTATCTGATACAATTTAATTATTCAGGGTACAAAAGAAAGGGGAAGAGAAAATGTTTCGTGTATTAAAAAGAGATGGTGAAATAGCAGATTTTAATTTAAAGAAAATTAGTGAAGCAATGACAAAAGCTTTTGTTGCTACAGGCAAAAGTTATACTCCAGAAATAACAAACTTGTTGACACTGCGAGTTACTTCAAATTTTCAAGAGAAGATCAAAGATGATGAAATACATGTAGAAGATATCCAAGATAGTGTAGAAAAAACGCTAGAAGAATGTGGTTATACTGATGTAGCCAAAGCTTATATACTATATAGGAAACAGCGAGAAAAAATGCGTACTATGAAATCGACGATCTTAGATTATAAAGATGTTGTAAATAGTTATGTAAAGGTAGAAGACTGGCGTGTAAAAGAAAATTCTACGGTTACTTATTCTGTGGGTGGTTTGATTTTAAGCAATTCTGGTGCAATTACTGCTAACTATTGGCTTTCAGAAATATATGATGAGGAAATAGCCAGTGCTCATAGAAATGCGGATATACATATACATGATTTATCTATGCTTACAGGTTATTGTGCTGGATGGTCACTGAAACAACTGATTGAAGAAGGCCTAGGAGGAATTCCTGGCAAGATTACATCTTCTCCAGCTAGTCATTTGTCCACTCTTTGTAATCAAATGGTTAATTTTCTTGGGATAATGCAGAATGAATGGGCGGGTGCTCAAGCATTTTCTTCTTTTGATACTTATCTTGCACCTTTTGTAAAAGCAGACAATTTAAGTTATAAAGAAGTAAAGCAATGTATTCAATCTTTTATTTATGGAGTAAATACCCCTAGTCGTTGGGGAACTCAGGCACCTTTTTCCAATATTACTTTAGACTGGACAGTCCCTGGTGATTTAGCCGAGTTAAATGCTATTGTAGGCGGAAAAGAAGTTGAATTCAAATATAAAGATTGTAAAAAAGAAATGGATATGATTAATAAGGCTTTTATTGAAATTATGATTGAGGGAGACTCAAATGGACGAGGATTTCAGTACCCAATTCCAACTTATTCTATAACAAAAGATTTTGATTGGTCTGATACAGAAAACAATCGACTTCTTTTTGAAATGACTGCAAAATATGGAACGCCTTATTTTTCAAATTATATTAATAGTGATATGGAGCCAAGTGATGTTAGGAGCATGTGCTGTCGACTACGTCTTGATTTAAGAGAACTTCGTAAAAAAACAGGTGGATTTTTTGGTTCTGGTGAAAGCACAGGTTCTGTTGGAGTTGTAACTATAAATATGCCACGAATTGCTTATTTAGCAAAGGATAAAAACGACTTTTATAATAGACTTGATTACCTAATGGATTTATCAGCTCGTTCTTTAAAGGTAAAGAGAGGTGTCATTACCAAGCTATTAGAAGAAGGTTTATACCCATATACAAGGCGCTATCTAGGTAGCTTTGAAAATCATTTTTCCACAATTGGTTTAATCGGTATGAATGAAGTAGGTTTAAATGCATCCTGGATAGGGGAAAGTATGATTAGTGGAAAGACACAGACCTTTACCAAAGAGGTGCTAAATCATATGCGTGAACGCTTATCCGATTATCAAGAAAAATATGGTGATTTATATAACCTGGAGGCAACACCTGCTGAGTCTACTACATATCGTTTAGCAAAACACGACAGAAAACGTTGGGCTGATATTATAACAGCTGGATTTCATGGTGATACTCCATACTATACTAATAGTTCTCACTTACCTGTAGAGTTTACAGAAGATGTGTTTGATGCGTTGGATATTCAAGACGAATTACAAACTTTATATACATCAGGAACGGTGTTTCATGCGTTTTTAGGAGAAAAGTTACCAGATTGGAAAGCTGCAGCTAAGCTTGTAAAGACCATCGCTGAGAATTATAAACTACCCTATTATACGATGTCACCAACTTACTCTATTTGTAAAAATCATGGATATATAATTGGAGAAGAATTTACTTGTCCAACTTGTGGTGAGAAAACAGAAGTATACAGCCGTATAACAGGTTACTATCGTCCAGTACAAAATTGGAATGTAGGAAAGGCTCAGGAATATAAAAATAGAAAATTGTATGATACGAATCAGTCTTCTATTAAGATTACCATGGAACGATTATATGATGAGGTTGCTGTTACGGTAGACAAAGTAGATAAAGTAGCTAGTGGTATAGTGAAGGAATATTTGTTTACAACCAACACTTGTCCAAATTGTAAAATTGCAAAAGATATTTTAAAAGATGAAAAATATGAAATAATAGACGCTGAAGCAAATCCGAGTTTGGCACAGGCGTATGGTATTATGCAAGCTCCGACCTTAGTTGTAGTTGAAGAGGGCATAACTAGTAAATATGCAAATGTATCGAATATAAAAAAATATATAGACACAAAATTGAAAGGACTATCATAAAATGAATGCAATCGTAGCTGTGGATTCCAATTGGGCAATTGGAAATAAAGGAGAATTATTAGTTACTATTCCGAAAGATCTTAAGACATTTAGAGAAATGACTACTAAAAAAGTAGTTGTTCTTGGTAGAAAAACATTAAGTACTTTCCCAGGTGGTCTTCCTTTGGCCAATCGAACCAATATTATATTAACTACGGATAAAAATTTTGCTGTCAAAGATGCTATCACTTGTCATAGTGTAGAAGACGTGTTAGAAGCCGTTAAAGAGTACCCTTCAGAGGATGTTTTTATTATCGGAGGAACAAGTATTTATAAACAATTCCTTCCATATTGTGATATTGTTCATGTTACAAAGATTGATTATAAATATGAAGCAGATGCTTGTTTTCCAAATTTGGATAAAATGCCAGAGTGGAAGATTGTAGAAGAAAGTGATGAAGAAACTTATTTTGATTTAGAGTATACCTTCTTAAAATACCAGCGCGAAGTGTGAAAACACCTTGACAATCGGTGACATTTGATTAATAATAATTGAAAGCTTGGAAGAAATATACTGCGAAAAGAAGGAAGGAAGTATAAAAATGTTGAACATTAGAATCGAGAAAACTGTAAACCCAAAGACCATACCCGGACCAGATAACCCGTTGGCATTTGGAACTATTTTTACCGATCACATGTATGTTATGGATTACGAAACAGAAAAAGGATGGCATGATCCGAGAATAATTCCATATCAACCTTTGACATTAGAACCTTCTTCAATGGTCTTTCATTATGGGCAAGAGATGTTTGAAGGATTGAAGGCATACAAAACAGAAGATGGTAGAATTTTATTATTTCGTCCTGATAAAAACATTGAAAGAGCAAATAGAACAAATGAAAGACTATGCATTCCTGAAGTTCCAGAAGACGATTTTTTAAATGCAATCGAAACGTTAGTAAAAGTTGATGAAGCATGGATTCCTCATAAAGAAGGAACATCATTATATATCAGACCTTTTATTATTGCGACAGATCCTTTCTTAGGCGTTCGTCCATCGAATACTTATATGCTCATCATTATTCTTTCGCCTGTAGGAGCTTATTATCCAGAAGGCTTAGATCCTGTAAAGATATGGATTGAAGATGAATATGTAAGAGCTGTAAAAGGTGGAATCGGTGAAGCTAAAACAGGTGGTAATTATGTAGCTAGTATGAAGGCGCAGGTAAAGGCTCATGAGGAAGGTTATTCTCAGGTGCTTTGGTTAGATGGAGTAGAGCGTAAGTATATAGAAGAAGTAGGCGCTATGAATATTTTCTTTAAAATAAAGGGAACGGTTGTAACACCTATGTTAAACGGAAGCATTTTACCAGGTGTAACAAGAGATTCTGTAATTAATTTATGTAGGCATTGGGGAATACTGGTAGAAGAGAGAAAAATCTCAATACAAGAAATATATGATGCCTATCAAGATGGAACGTTAGAAGAGGTATTTGGAACAGGAACAGCTGCAGTAATCTCACCTGTAGGGGGACTTCGCTGGGAAGAACATATTATGCCTGTCAAAGATGGAAGTATTGGTGAACTTAGTCAAAAGTTATATGATACAGTAACAGGCATCCAATTAGGGAAATTAAAAGATGAATTAAATTGGACCATAGAAGTAAAATAAAGATCTAGAAAGAAGAGTTTGCACAAAGAATGGTGTAAACTCTTCTTCTCTAGTATTTGGAAAAAGAATGGAATATTTCTCCTTATATTAGGACAGAATAGAAGGTAATAATGTCTAATATGGAGGGAAAAGTATGATTGGTTTATTGATTGCTTTATTGTCTGGTGCATTAATGAGTATACAAGGTGTTTTTAATTCTGAAGTTACAAAAAGTACTAACTTGTGGGTTGCAAATAGTTGGGTACAGTTTTCGGCATTTCTTGTATGTATCGTAGGTTGGTTTATGACGGGGAGAGAAAGCCCTTCCGATTTATTTAAGATAGAAAATAAATATATGCTTCTAGGAGGAGTGATAGGTGCGTTTATTACTCTTACGGTAATAAAAAGTATATCTGACTTAGGTCCAGCAAAAGCGGCTATGCTAATTGTAGTATCGCAATTGATTGTAGCATATCTTATTGAGCTGCTAGGATTGTTTGGAGCTGAGAAAGTGGGTTTTGAATGGAAGAAGCTACTTGGTATGGCTATTGCAATTGCAGGAATTGTCCTATTTAAATGGAAATAATAAGAAAAAAGAAAAAAAATAGCTAAAAAAATAAGCTTGAAATCCTATTGTAATATAGTTGTTAATTATGTAAAATAGTAATAAGTGCATAGAGGGGACTCGTCTATTCGTATATAAAATAGTGTTATATTTATAAAGAATAAAGGAGGACTATGCAAAAAGAAAATAGATTAAAATATGGTGTCATAGTTTTTATATTTATCTGCGCAGGAGTTCTGTATTTTCTAAGTATATTAGATGCAGAAAAGAATAATCCTGACGTATATCTGGTGGATGAAACTATGGAAAGTATTATTGTGCCACAAGATACTGAACTTTCTGTAGAAAGTGAAGAAGTTATAGAAATAACCACTATAATAAATAAGAACTATATCCATGTGTGTGGAGAAGTTGCAAGGCCTGGTTTGTATGAGTTGGAAGAAGGAAGTAGAATATTGGATGCAATAAATGTTGCTGGAGGATTTACAGATTATGCAGCATGTGACTATATTAATTTGGCTCAACTAGTTGCAGATGGTGAAAAAATTGTGGTCCCTTCCATAAATGAAGTTAGTGGTCTTCCGGAATCCGAAACTGCTAGAGGAGAAGGTTCTGGAGTAAATAGCGGGGGTTTGGTTAATATTAATACAGCATCATTGGAAGAGCTGATGACATTGTCAGGGATAGGAAAATCAAAAGCAGAAAGTATTGTTTCTTATCGTGAAAGCAATGGTCCTTTTACAAAAATAGAAGATATTATGCAGATTTCTGGAATAAAAGAAGCAGCATTTAAAAAAATAAAAAATAACATTGAAGTTAGATAGAAGTTTTCTAGAAAGAGGTGGAGGTATGGCAAGGAAAGTACTGGTAGTAGATGATGAGAAATTAATTGTCAAAGGTATTAGATTTAGTCTTGAACAGGATAATATGGAAGTGGATTGTGCATACGATGGGGAAGAGGCCATCGAGTTTGCTAAAAAAACAGAGTATGATGTGGTTCTATTAGATGTTATGCTTCCAAAATTTGATGGTTTTGAAGTTTGTAGGCAGATTCGCGAGTTTTCCAATATGCCTATTATTATGCTGACCGCAAAAGCAGATGATATGGATAAGATATTAGGTCTTGAATATGGCGCAGATGATTACATAGCAAAACCCTTTAATATTTTAGAGGTTAAGGCCAGAATCAAGGCGATTATAAGACGTAATAGCAAGAATGAAAAAAAAGAAGAAGATAGTAAGTTACTTGAATCAGGAGATTTAAAGCTAGATCGAGAAGGAAAAAGGACTTATATCAATAGCAAAGAAATAAATTTGACTTCCAAGGAATTTGATGTATTAGAACTTTTAATACTAAATCCCAATAAAGTTTATAGTAGAGAAATACTCTTGGATATCATTTGGGGTAAAGATTACCCTGGAGACGTTAGAACGGTTGATGTGCATATCCGTAGATTGAGAGAAAAGATTGAAACAAATCCAAGTGAACCTAAATATGTTCATACGAAATGGGGCGTTGGCTATTATTTCCAGAATTAATATAAAAGGAAAATTTTTTAAGAGCATGAAATTTCGCCTTATTATA
Organism: uncultured Lachnospiraceae bacterium; assembly: GCA_964475115.1. Taxonomy (GTDB): domain Bacteria; phylum Bacillota; class Clostridia; order Lachnospirales; family Lachnospiraceae; genus CAYYVJ01. The sequence goes on along the minus strand of CAYYVJ010000018.1, from coordinate 9,570 downwards.
GTTTTTCTTATTATAGGTATTATACCAATCTATCTTTTTAAGACGATTACCTTTTCTAATTATATTGATACTACGGTTAACAATAAAATAATAGAGTTACAAAATCAATGTAATATTCTAGGCAGGCAATTAACAGAAGGAAGTTACATGAGTGTTCAAACCAGTGAAAAGTTAAATGCTGCAATTACTCAAGTTGCTAATTTTTATAATGGCCGAATACTTGTTGTTGATGACAATCTAAAGATAATCAAAGATACATACTTCCTAAAGGAAGGGAAGATAATTGTCTCGGAAAAGGTAGTGAAATGTTTTAAAGGTGAAAACACTACAATTTATGATGATGTAAATAACTATATAGAGCTTACAATACCAATAACCAAAACAGATACAAAAGAGGTAATTGGTGTTATGGTAGCAAGTATGTCGACAGATAATATTGTGCAAGAATACGAGAAGATGAATGAAAAGGCTTGGACTTTATTTATTGCTTTATTTGTTGTTGTATTAATCTTCGCTATTTTTACGACATCCTTCTTTGTAAAACCACTTAACAAATTAACGGGTCTGTTCGACCGAGTTTCAGATGGATATTTTGATGGGTCCATATCAATTAGTGGTTATAGTGAAATTAAGCAAATTTCAGAGGCATTTAACCAAATGCTTGGACGTATAAGGGAGCTAGATCAGTCTAGACAAGAATTTGTATCAAACGTGTCTCATGAATTAAAAACACCGATTACATCGGTTAAGGTTCTAACGGATTCCTTGCTTATGCAAGAAGAAGCTCCTGTTGAGCTTTATAAGGAATTTTTAAGAGATATTTCTGAAGAAATTGATAGGGAAAGTAAAATCATAAATGACTTACTATCATTAGTGAAGTTGGAAAAAACAACACCAGATATAAATATTTCACCTGTGAATATAAATGAGTTATTAGAATTGATTTTAAGACGTTTGCGTCCAATTGCAGCTAAAAGTAATATAGAAGTTGTTTTAGAGAGCTTTCGCCCCGTTGTAGCGGAAATAGACGAGGTTAAGCTTACTTTGGCTATTTCTAATTTAGTGGAAAATGCCATTAAGTATAATAAGGTTGATGGTTGGGTTAAGGTTTCTTTAAATGCAGATCATAAATATTTTTATATTAAGGTAGCAGATTCCGGGATTGGAATTCCAGTAGAATCGCAAGAACTAGTATTCGAGAGATTTTACCGAGTTGATAAAACTCGTTCTAGAGAAACTGGGGGAACAGGATTGGGACTAGCAATTACTAGAAATATTATTAATATGCATTTAGGAGCTATAAAGTTTTATAGCAAAGAAAATGAAGGAACTACCTTTACTGTACGAATTCCACTTACCTATATCCCTTAATGACTGGAGGAAGCAATGTTAAAAATCAAACAAATTTCTTTTCTATGCGTTGTTATATTTCTTCTTACAGCATGTACAAAAGATAATAGTGTACAGGAAACAAGCGGGCAAGCTTTTCGATTATATTATTTCAATAAAGCCATTACTAAATTAGTTTCAGAGAATTATGAACCAACGGAAACAGAAACTTTAGATTTATTTGGAGAGCTTCTAGGTGCAATGAGAATAGATTCAAATAATTTGGATTATAGAAAAGCGATACCTACAGATGTCAAAATATTAGATTATTACATTGATAATGGACAAGCGTATATAGTCTTCGATAATAGTTATTTAAATATGGATTCTATAGTGGAAGTACTTTGCAGGGCAGCTATAGTCAAAACGATTACTCAGATTCCAACAATCGAATATGTATCTTTTTTAACTAATGATCGACCGTTACTAGATTCCAACAATCGACCAATTGGAGCTATGAGAGCCACTGATTTTACAGATGATACCGGTGGTGATATAAATGCATATGAAAGGGTAAAATTAAAATTATATTTTACAAATAGTACGGGAAATAAATTAGTTGAAGAGACGAGGGAAGTGGTTCATAGTAATACAACTTCAATGGAGAAACTTGTAATAGAACAATTAATTTTAGGACCTTCTAAAGAAGACCTGTATCCAGTGTTACCAGGTGAAACAAAATTGATTAGTGTAATCATAAAAGATGGTACATGTTATGTGAATTTTGATAAAAACTTTTTGACGGGTTCCGTAAATGCAATCGATGAAGTTCCAATTTATGCAATTGTCAATTCCTTAGTAGAAATACAAAACATAAATAAAGTTCAGATAGCAATTGAAGGAGAGACAAATAAAAAGTATAGAGAAACGATTTCCTTGGATAATCTATTTGAACGTAATCTAGACTTAGTAGAGAATTTTATAGAGGATACTACTATCCAAAATACAGGTGGAGAGGGTGAAACAAATTAAAAGACCATTACTTTGTGTGTTATCGGTTTTGTTATTTGTCCTGTTTGGTTATCTTCAGATGGAAAAGGCCAAACGGGAACCTCCCCCCAAGTTTCTAACTCTAACAGAAGATGTTATCGTAAAAGGAGAGGTATATAAATTAAGTAAAACCGCCTATTCATTTGAAATCTATCTAAAAAACACATCTATTTTCTACCAAAACGAAGAATATTCTTGTCATGGAATCTTAGTTTATCTAAAAACATATCCCAACTTAAAAATAGGAAACAAAATACAAGTTACAGGTAAAATAAAGGAATTCTCTTCTCCCAGGAATGAAGGGGAGTTTAATCAGTATTTATATTATAAAAGTAAAAAATTAAATTATAGTATGAAGGGTAAATCCTTTGAATTAATTAGTGAAGAATATTCTTCTTATCTTAATTTCCTGGAAAACATAAAAAACAAAGTAAAGCAATCGTATTATAAGATTTGCAATGAAAAAGATTACGGCATCTTTTCTGCCATTGTGTTAGGAGAAACAAAAGAATTAGATTCAGAAATAAATAGCTTATACAAGGAGAATGGAATTTCACATATACTTTCTATTTCAGGCCTTCATATTTCATTGATTGGAATGAGTATCTATAAGTTACTCCGTAAAAAATTCTATAATGGATTTTCCTGTATTGCTAGCCTTGCCTTATTATTTAGTTATGTAGCATTAACTGGATTTAGCGTATCTGCTTTGAGAGCATTTGTTATGTTTGGTATTTCTCTGTTAGCTTTATATTTGGGTAGAAGCTATGATATGACTTCAGCAATCTCGCTAGCAGGTATCCTATTGCTAATTGATAATCCTTTTTTATTATACAATGCAGGTTTTCTACTTTCTTTTGCTGCAGTCTTTGCAATATCAGTGATTTATCCAATTCTTCTTTCTTATTTAAGTCAAAAGTCTTCTATTATAAGTGCTAGCAGTATTAGCGTTTCTGTAAATCTTATGACTCTTCCTATCTTGTCCTACTACTTTTATGAAACTTCTACTTATTCTCTTCTTCTTAATCTGATTATTATCCCTCCAATGTCATTGCTTATGCTATCTGGAATAGTAGGTGGAATAGTGGGTGTATGGAATGTTGTTCTTGGAAAAATTGCAATTGGTTCAGGGCATTATGTTCTTAGTTTTTATGAAGGCGTATGCAGGTTTTTTAACAAGTTACCAAATGGAACTATTTTAATTGGAAGGCCTAAACCATGGCAAATAGTCTGCTATTATGTGCTACTTTTTTCTTTTATTTTCTATATAAAGAAAAAAGAAAATGTAATTTTACTATATAAAAAGCTGTTTCGAATTAGTATAATAATGTTTCTATATGTTATCTTGCTTGGTATTTTATCTGTAAGGATAGAGCCTAGATTTCGAGTTACATTTTTAGATGTATCCCAAGGTGATGGAATATATATGGAATCATCAGAAGGGACCACATATTTAATTGATGGAGGAAGTTCGGATATAAATAAATTGGGAAAATATCGCATCATACCATTTCTTAAATCAAATGGTGTAAGAAATATAGATTATGCCATATTGACACATGCAGATGCAGACCATTTATCGGGATTAAAAGAGATTTTAGAAGAAGGTAGCGGGGTATATGTTAAAACTCTTGTATTGCCTAAAATAGAAACGAAGGATGAAGCTTATTTAAATCTTGAGATAATAGCAATAGCTAGAAATATTCCTATTGTCTACTTTGGAGCAGGTGATTCTATTGTAGATGGGTATTTAAAAATACATTGCCTTCATCCAAGTACTAATTATTATGGAAACTCAAAAAATGCTTATTCTATGGTTTTAAGTATTTCTTATAATGAATTTGACATGCTGCTAACAGGAGACCTGGAAATGGATGGAGAGGGCTTGGTTTTAAAAGAAATGGAGGTATTGGGAAAAGAAAATTATGAAGTACTTAAGGTGGCTCATCATGGATCAGAGTATTCTACGAGTGAAAAATTTCTTGAAAAGGTTATTCCTCAAATATCTATAATTTCCTGCGGATTAGAAAACAGCTATGGTCATCCGCATAAAAAATTGATTGATCGGTTAAAAAATGTGAAAAGTGAAATTCTTTTAACTCCTGAAAGTGGAGGAATAACAATCAAAACAGATGGAAGGAGAATAGAGGTGGAAAGAATGATAAGTTCTACTTTTAAATAAAAATGAAAAATGATATAATGAAGCAGAAATACTTGATTCATAAGTATATTGTGATCGAGAAAGGAAGATAAAAGGTGTATGCAGAACATTGAAAGGGATATAAAAGAAAATAAATTTATGCCAATGTATCTTCTCTATGGAGAGGAATCCTATTTAAAAAGAGCGTATAAAAAAAGAATAAAAAACGCTATAGTGGGAGAAGGAATCTCTATGAATTTCAATTGCTTTGAAGGCAAAAACATGGACATAAAAGAGATGATTGACTTGGCGAATACACTTCCCTTTTTAGCTGAATATCGTCTGATTTTAATAGAAAATAGTGGCTATTTTAAAAATGCAAATCAAGAGATGATTACTTTTGTTGAAGAAGTTCCAGAAAGTACAATTATTGTTTTTGTGGAAGAAGAAGTGGATAAAAGAGGTAAGTTGTTTAAAACTGTAAAAGCGTCTGGTTATGCTGCAGAGCTGTCTAGACAGTCTGATAGTAAATTAATTGCATGGGTATTGGGTATCCTATCCAGAGAGAAAAAGAAGATAACAGAAGCAAATATGCACCTGCTATTGAGTAAGACTGGAAATGATATGGAAAACATTGAAAAGGAAGTAGACAAATTAATATCCTATACATTAGGTAAGGATATTATCACAGCAGAGGACATTGAGATGATTTGCACAACTCAGGTCACAGGAAAAATATTTCAAATGATAGATGCTATCAGTGGAAAGAATCAGAAAGAAGCGTTCAGTTTGTATTATGATTTGCTTACTCTGAGGGAGCCTCCACTTCGAATCCTTTTTTTAATAGCTAGGCAGTTTAATTTACTTGTACAAGTAAAATGGTTAAGCAATCAAGGTAAGGCAAATGACGCTATTTCGAAACAAACAGGTTTGCAAAGCTTCTTGGTTGGAAAATATTTATTACAAGCTAAAAGATTTAAAACAGAATTTTTGAAGAATGCGGTAGAAGAGTGTGTAGAAACAGAAGAAGCTATTAAAACGGGTAGGCTGGAAGATCGGTTAGGGGTAGAACTTCTTATTGTTAAATATAGTCAATAAATAAAAGTTTTTATATAAAATAAAAAAGCCATTGAATAGGGTTAGGATTCAATGGCTTTTCTGTACTCAGCCGAAGTACAGTATAATATTTATTTTTTTAATTAAGCAATTTTATTAACAGCAAGTGTTAAACGAGAAATTTTTCTAGAAGCAGTATTTTTATGATATACTCCTTTAGAAGCAGCTTTTCCAATTTCTGAAATAGCAACAGCTAATGCTTCTTTTGCAGCAGCTTGGTCAGCAGCAACAACAGCAGCGTCTACTTTTTTGATACAAGTTTTCACTTTTGATTTAATTGCTTTATTTCTAGCAGTTTTTGCTTCAATAACTAAAATTCTTTTTTTCGCAGATTTGATATTAGCCAATCCGGACACCTCCAAATGTTGTAATGTTAATGGTTATTTTATAGTTTTTTGTTTTTCATTAAAGCCGGACACGGACGATCTAATGCAAACATATTTATTAAGTTTAGTAGAAAAACAGGAAAATGTCAATAGTAAAATGAAAAATAATGAAGTATTTTTACATTTATTCCTTTAAAACTGGAATTTTGATATTTCCTTTTTCAACTTATCAGAATTATTTTTTGTCTCTAACACTTCTTTCATGACATCGTTTGATAACATATTGGCTCCAGAAGATCGGTTGGCGATTTCTGTTGTTCCAGTAGCACTCTCATTTGCAGCAATTGCCACTCCATCAATCGCTTGTGTCATGTTTTCTATGGAAGCTAACAATTCCTCAGAAGTAGCGCTAAATTCTGTTACTAGATCGTCAACAAAGCTTGCATCTTCACGATATTTATTAGCAACATCTAACATACTCTTATAATCATTGTTTACGTCCTCAGAGACAAAGGAAAGAAGATTATTTGAATGTTTAGATAGGTTTTCTACTGCTATCATTACTTGGTCTGTTACTTCACTAATTTTATTTACTGTTAATTTAGATTGATCTGCTAGATTACCAATTTCATCAGCTACGACAGAGAAGCCTTTTCCGGCATCTCCGGCTCTTGCTGCTTCAATTGCAGCGTTTAATGCTAACAGATTCGTTTGCTCTGCAATTGCCATGATAGAAGCAGATAGAACCTGAATTTGTTCAACAACTTTAGATTCTTCAATTGCGTTTTCTAGCTGTTCTTTCGTCTCTACTAGAATTGTAGTGGTTTTTTCAAGTGATAAATCCATTTTTTCTTTTGTATCATTTGCCCTTGCACTAATATCTCGTGCAGCAAGAGCACCTTTTCCAGAGCTTTCAGCGATCGTTTGAACAGCTCTTTCGATTTCCATAGAAGTCGCTGTCATTTCTTCTGAAGAAGCAGCGGTTTCTTCGGTGTTAGCTGAAAGTTCCTCAGTAGTTGCTGAAATTCCTTCAAGTTCACCATTTAATTCGCTCATTTCAGCTACAATATTTTCAACTTTTTCTTGAATGCTTGTTGCTTCTGTTGTGATTTCAAAAGCCAAGTGCTTTAAAGAATCTTTCATTGCTTGAATACCATTTGCAATAACGCCGATTTCGTCTTTGCTTGAGAGCATGGACTTATCCACATCAACTGTAAAATTACCTTGTGCAATCACCTTCAAATAATCAGCAGATTTCGTAATAGGCCCTGCAATTTTTCCTGCTACAATTCTTACAATAATTGCGGCAATTATAAGAGCAACAATACAAATAATAATACTAAAAAGTTGGGTGTCTGAAATGAATGCCATAGCATCTTGTTTATCCTCACGGGTAATAACTGCCCAATTATCTGATGTACCAGGTAATGTGACACTCTGGTAAGCATTAACTACCTCTACACCATCACTATTCTTGTAAACTGCGGTTCCAGACTCCCCATTCAAGGCTTTTATAACTATTTCATTTAATACTTCTGGAACTTCGATATCTTGTTCCTCAGTTACTTGATTGCCATCTTCTATAACAACAGAACCATTTGCATCTAATTTTAAAACTGTTTTTTTCTTAGTGATGTAATTATAGAGTTCGGAAACTTGAACCTCTTCAGGATGTGCGATTACTACACCAGCGCCATCGATAACAAAAGAATATTGGCTTCCCTCACTATATTTTTGTACTCTTTTTTGAAGTTCATCCAATTTTAGGTCTGCAGCCATAACGCCAACAATTTTATTACTTTGATTGTAGATCGGCATAGCGATAGTAGTTACAGGAGTATTCGTAGCTAAAGTATAATAAGATTTACTTACAAAGGATGTTTGCTTCTCCATGACTTCAATAAACCACCAACGATTAGCGCGATTACCTAATTCACCACTTGTTCTCGCTGTTTGATCACCTTTAACATCTTGAATATAAAGCAAATCGAAATATGGATGTTTATCATAAACATTCATAAGCATATCCTTTTGAGCTTTTGGAATGAAGTTCTTAACGTCATTATTTAAAGCAATTTGTTCCGTAAGTGAATAACCTTCTTCAATAAATGCAGCTACCTGATCAGCAATCGAACTTGCTAACATAGTATTGTTTTTTTCCAATTCTTTTTCATAGCTTCCCTTCATGTATAAATTGTTCGCTATGGTAGAAATAATAAATGGTAAAGCTACCAACAATAATGTGTACACAACTAATTTTTGTTTAATAGATTTCATTTGTATTTTCCTCTCTTTTTCAATATTTTAAAGTTCTCAAAAAATACACTCTATCCCCCATTTTGCTGCGTTAAAAATAGTCCTAATATTCACCCCTTATATTGTAACTCAATAGTACCACTTTAGTTCAAAGCTTACAAGCTATAATCCTAGTTCAATTGGAGTTTTTTTGAATATTTTGTAATATTTTTCTTACTGTTTGTAAAGAATAGTAAGATAAGAAAGAAAAAAAGAAAAAACAAAAAGAAAGAGGGGAAGCATTTGGAAGAAAGTTTTAAAGTTCGCACAGATTTAGCATTGGAAGCAAGAGAAAGTTTTACAGGAAATGAAGAGGATATAAGTGGGATAACAGTAGAAGAAACTTATCAAGAAGAAAGAGAAATAAAAATAACAAGGGTTGTGATAAAAAATAAAGTTGCAGCAGAAGCAATAAAAAAACCAATAGGGACCTACATTACATTAGAGGCTGCAAATATGGATAAAGAAGATGAAGAGTATCATAGGGGAATTTCCAAAGAATTATCAAAGCATATTTTAGATCTATTGCCTATTAAATCTAGAAAAGCTATCTTGATTGTGGGTCTTGGAAATCGTGATGTTACTCCAGATGCGCTAGGCCCTAACGTGGTTGGAAATCTTTATGTTACAAGGCACTTAATTAAGGAATTTGGATATGAAGCTTTTAAAATAGATAACGTTTCTGGAATTAGCAGTATCATACCAGGTGTTATGGCACAGACAGGAATGGAAACTAGTGAAATCGTTAGAGGAATTGTAATGGAAACAAAGCCCACAGCAATTATTGCTATTGATGCTTTGGCAGCTAGAAATACAAATAGGCTGAATACAACGATTCAACTAACAGATACAGGTATTAATCCAGGTTCAGGAGTAGGAAATCATAGAGAGGGGTTGACAGAAAAGACTTTAGGTGTGCCTGTAATTGCAATAGGAGTTCCTACTGTGGTGGATGCAGCAACTATAATTAATGATACCATGGAGAACTTGATTTTAGCTATGGAGCAAAGCAAACGACTAAAGACATTATCGAATAATTTAGCAGAGTTAGATGAAGATGATAAACATCGGCTAATCTATGAATTATTAGATCCCAAATTAAAAACTATGTTTGTTACTCCAAAAGATATTGATGAAACTGTAAAAAGAATTAGTTTTACAATCTCAGAAGCGCTAAACATTGCCTTTGTGGGTGGTATTTAGAAGTGTGAATAAAGCACCCATTCCCGAATATAATTATTAGGTAAGGGAAAGGGTGCTTTTTTAATGAGAAAATATAGTAGAGTACTAAAAAGAAGTATAAATATTATTACA
>CAYYVJ010000017.1:21893-27567 GCA_964475115.1 uncultured Lachnospiraceae bacterium | reverse complement strand
ATAACTCTTATCTTGTAAGAGATGAAAAAACAGTATTAATTGATACTGTTTGGCAGCCTTTTGACAAGGAGTTTGTAGCTAGATTAAAAGAAGAGATTGATTTAAAAGAAATTGATTATATTGTTTTAAATCATGGAGAAGTAGATCATAGTGGGGCTTTGCCAGAGCTACTTAGAGAAATTCCAGGTACACCTATTTATTGCACTAAAAAGGGTGAAGCTATTTTAAAGGGACATTATCATGAGGATTGGAATATTATAACTGTTAAGACAGGTGATACACTTGATATTGGTGAGAGTAAACTTGTATTTGTAGAAGCTACTATGTTACATTGGCCTGATACTATGTTTACTTATATGACAGGTGAAAATATTTTGTTTAGTAATGATGCTTTTGGTCAACATTACGCAACAGAGTCCTTATATAATGATTTAGTAGACCAGTCAGAGCTTTATGCAGAAGCTTTAAAATACTACGCAAATATTCTAACACCATTTAGTGCTTTGGTGACAAAGAAAATTAATGAAGTATTGGCCCTTAATCTACCAGTAGATTTAATATGCACAAGCCATGGTGTTATTTGGAAAGAAAACCCAGCACAAATTATTGAAAAATATTTAGAGTGGGCTAACAATTATCAAGAAAATCAAATTACTTTAATCTATGATACTATGTGGGATTCTACTCGTATTATGGCTGAATCCATTGCAAAAGGTATCTACGAAGTAGATAAAACAGTTACAATTAAATTGATAAACACATCTAAAACAGATAAAAATGATGTTATTTCTGAAGTGTTTAAGTCAAAGGGAATTTTAGTAGGTTCTCCAACGATTAATAATGGATATACTTATTCGATTGGTGGTATCTTGGAGATGATAAAGGGACTTAAGCTTAAGAATAAGACTGCTGCTGCATTTGGAAGTTACGGTTGGAGCGGAGAGGTTGTAAAACAATTAAATGTAGAACTAGAGAAGTGTGGATTCAAACTATTGGATGAAGGTCACAGGGCTCTCTGGGTACCAGATGAAAATGAGATTGCAAGTTGTGTTGAATATGGAAAGAGATTAGCTGAATTGTTTTAAATTAAAATAAAGAATGCCCTTGTCAATGATGGTTACGTCAAAGACAAGGGCGTTTTATTATTATTTATAAAATCTTAAAAGTAGCTGTTATGTTATGAGTGATATCTGAAGATTGACTTGAAGGAAGCGGGGTAGAAAAGTTAGGTGTTCCGTCTGGATTCCAATAAATTCTTCCGATAGAAGCATTTCTTCCCACATCATATAAGGGTTGGTAACCTTCATCTACAAGGTAACGTTCTTTTTGCCTAGCATGATATACTAAAATATCATTTCCATCTACATCAACAGTAAAGCTATTATGACCAGGTCCGAATTGCCCATTTAGTCTATTGCTTTGGAAAACAGGATAAGGAGTCTTTGTCCAGGAAGAAGCTTCTAGTAAATCAGCATCTTCTTTTACTGTTATCATTCCCATGCAGTATAAAGCATCTGTACCGCTAGCAGAGTAGATTAAGAAGATTCTGCCATTCCGCTTTAGTATACTTGGGCCTTCACAAACTGAAAAGCCATGAGTTTCCCAATTGTACTGTGGAGTGGCTACTTTTGTAACTTTGGCATCAATGGTCCAAGGATTTATCATCTTGGCAATAAAGAGGTCAGAGTTTTTTTCGTCTTGTTGAGCCCATATCATATAAAGAGTCCCTTTATGTTCAAAGACAGTATGATCAAGTGAAAATCTAGTGAATGCAATAGAGGAAGGATCAATAGATTGCATCACACCTTTATTAACCCATGTACCGTTCATAGGGTCTTCATCGCTACACTCTAGAACATGTGGGCGAATTTCCCAACGATTATCATTAGAAATAGTCGTTGTAAAATATAGATACCATTTGCTATCTATAAAATGTAGTTCTGGAGCCCAAATATGAGGACTAGTTTCATTGACTAAGGGTTCTCTTGAAAAGATAACTTTTTCAGTATAATTATTTGAGAAATCTCCTAAATCTTCTAAAGTCTCCGCTTTTCTAAGAGTTATTTTACGATATTGATATTTACCTTCTAAGTCATGTTCAGGATCTGCATGTGAGGATGTAAAATAGTAAGATCCATCCGTGTGCCTGTAAATATAAGGATCTGCAGCATGCATAATAAAAGGATTGGAATAGCGGTGTTCTATAAAAGAACCTTTTAAAGTAAAAGAACCTTCTGTTGGTATCTTCGTTATATTAGATAAGTCCCAAGTTAATTTTTGATTTATATAAGAGCCATTTGAGTATGGGATTGAAACTTCACTTGGAAGTTTTGCGGGATCATTTACTTCAATAAAAATGTGCTCTTTAGGTGTAACCGCTTCAGGTTTCCCCCATTTTTTTAGAAGTACATCCAATTCACCTAGAGAAATTTCTAGTGGCTTGTTTGGGCCTAAGATATGATCTACTGCCGTAATGCTACTATTTTTTAATAATCGTTCCTCGGTATACTCTATTAGATTAGTAGAGTGAAACTCCATAAGTAATGAAGCATCTTTTGCATCTTCAGCTAATAAGAGAAAGTTACCATCTTCTTCCCTTTTAAGACGAGGGTTCTTCATTTGTTTAGAGCCTAACATAGGAAATAGAACGCCGTTTCCTCCATTCAATGAGTACCATTTGTTTTTATCATAGCTATATTCTAGGTGTAAACTATCCGATTCTTCATTATCCCAATCCATGGTATAGGCACGAATAAATCCACCTTCATTTTTAAAATTCATTGTTTCAATCTCCTTGTTAAACGGGGTCAAGTGGCTGTAACTTATAGTTTAGTACAATCCGTTTATTCTTATTTAGTTTAGAGAAGCCTTTTTCAATTCTTTTAAGAACCATCTCACCAGTTTCATAAGAGGTAGTAGGTAACATTAAAATATATTGGCTAATGCTATATCTCGAAAAAATATCACTTAATCTTAATGAGTCAATTATCGTAACCTTTAATTGATCCATAGATTTATTTAATAGAGAAAGCTCAGGAGTGTTTCCCGAAACGGTTAAGATCGTAATAAGGCAAAGATAAATCGAGTTGCCTGTTCTTTCCGCTGCCCTTGCTTCTAATCTATAGATATCTTTAAAAAACTCATATTCGCAGAAAAAAGCACCATTTTCTTTTTTATGTTCTTTTAAATTAGACTTGATGGTTTCCAAATCATTTTCGATATGCTTACTAGTTTTTAAAATTTCTCGATATAGTAATTTTAATTCATCAGAAGGAGTAACACCAAATTTGCTAAAAAGTAAATCAGTAGTAGTTGAATATTGCTGGATAGCAGCTCTTTGATTTCCGGATCTATATAAAGAGAGAATTAGGTGATAATGAATATCCTCATCGTATGGATCAATGGAAATAGCCTGGCTACAGATCTCAATCATTTTACTGTATTCTTTAGCATCTTCTAATAATTCAATTAATTCATGAACTAATTTCAAATAAAGAGAATGATAATAAGCATTGATAGGAACTATCCAAGGTTCAAAACTAGTTTTAGGTAGGAAATCACCTTTATACAATGCAAATGCCTGATAATATTTTTTTAATTTCTCATCTTTATCTTTCCCGTTGGAGCCTTCTTTATGTAAGCGCTCAAATTCATCTACATCGACTATGCATAGTATTTCTGGATTCCATGAATAAGTCCCCCTTCTTTGTAGAATAATCTGTTCTTCCTTGTAATCAAGTGATTTTAAAAGTGCTCGTGCTCGATGCACCAAAGTCTTTAATGCTCCGGTTGGATTACTACCTTCTTCATCATCCCATAAAAGTTCAATCAATTCGTTTTGAGAAACTTCCTTATTGCGATGTATAATCAAATATTCTAGAAGATTCCAAATTTTTTTCGAATGGTTACTTTGGTCACTAATTGAATTAGTCCCTACAGAGATAGTAAATTCTCCAAGCATACTTATTTTAAAAATAGGTTTCTTATCCATTTGTATCCCTCATCATTAATTATTTGTAAATATTTATTATAAAGATTCTTTCTACATTGTATAAAGTTTTTTCTTTATTGTCTACTGAATTTTATAAGATTGCTAAATGTAACCAATTTGTTACTACATATTAGTATATTATGAATAACATTATTTCATGAATTGTGTGGATTTTGACCGAAGGCCTCTTGCATTGCTGGTCCTGCTACACTTACCGTGGATATCACAAACAAGGAGGCATTACTATTATGTCAATTGCAAAATCAGTCTACATTCCAAATTCTTATAGGTTCGGTGTCATATTTGTAGATGGCTATGAATATAAATGTATAAGGGGCAGATTTTATCATCCGACTTTTGGACGTGCTAAAAACTTTCAGAGTTTAATAGAGCTACTCAAGATGATGGATCAATTATTTAATGATATTTCTTACCCTACACCTAGCATGGAAATAAGAAAGTTTCAGCTAGATTTACCTGAAATATCTTATACAGATAAGAGTCCAAAAGGAAATGAAGATGGAGTTGGTATGCATTATTTGGATAGAAAGGGTAAATTAGCAACTTTTTCGGTAAAGGTACAATTTAGAAGGAATGCTAGTTGGCAAGGTACACTTCGTTGGATTGATAAAAATAAAAAAGATTACTTTAGAAGTACTTTAGAAATGATAATGTTAATGGACAATGCCATTTGTGCGGAAGAGGATTGGAGTAATAAAGAAAAGGAAGAAGAATTGTTTTCTAAAGTTTTCCATATGTAACCAAGACGTAACCGATACAATGTATAAATTTAATTACAAGTAAACGAAACTACTAATTATTTATAGAAAGAAAACTAAATGAAGTAGAGGTGATTAGAATGAAGGGATTCAATTTGCATGGGACTAAAATGAAATTAATATCTATTTTGCTAGTGGTTGCTTTGGTAGTATCTCCATTAAATACCTTGCATGCATTTGGCTCAGAGACAACTAAGATAGGAAGTAATGAAGTTTTGGATTCAATGAGTACGCAAGGAATTCCTACTGGTTCTGCCATTGGCGTAACTACTGGTTCTGCAATCGGTCCAGACACCGGTTCTTCAAATGATGGTGCTGTAGTTACAGGACCAGCTATAACATTAGCTGAAACTACAGATCATGAACTATATTATGAAGATACTGCAGAGCTAATCGAAGTGATTCTTCAGGCGGAAGAAGAAGGAATGATTGACGAAACTCCTGATCTATACAGCTTCGGGACAGAAGAAATAAAAGAAATGTTTATTAATAAATATGATGCACTTTATTATGTGGATCATAGAGAATTCCCAGATAATTCATCTATTTATCTATTTGTAGATAGTGTGTTTGATGAAGAGACAGGGGAAAGAGAAAAACTAGATTTAATCTTTGTAATGGTTAATCTCACAAATAATGATCAGAGATTTACCGTTGGAGTTGAAGGACTTGAAAAGGTATCTATGACTACTACTGCATACAGTATCGTAGTACCAGAAGAAGAGAAAAAGGTAGCACCAGCTGTAGAAGAAGAGACCACAGAAGTTGAAGAAGAGACCACAGAAGTTGAAGAAGAGACCACAGAAGTTGAAGAAGAAACAACAATGGTTGAAGAAGAAACAACAGTGGTTGAAGAAGAGACTACCGCAGTTGAGGAAGAAACAACAGCGACTGAAGAGGAGAC
>CAYYVJ010000017.1:20684-21793 GCA_964475115.1 uncultured Lachnospiraceae bacterium | reverse complement strand
TTGAAGAAGAGACTACCGCAGTTGAGGAAGAAACAACAGCGACTGAAGAGGAGACTACTCCTAGTAGTGAAATTGAAACTTCTCAATTATCAATTTTTAGAAATTCAGTTGGAATGATTAAATTGTTATCAAGTATAGAAGAACCAACTACAGTGATAGAAGAAGAGACTACATCAGCTGAAGAAGAAACTACAGTAACTGAAGAAGAAGTAATGTCTGAGGAAGAGATAGAGTCTAAAGAAGAATCAGAAGAGAATGATAAAACTGAAAATGAAGATGAATCAGAAAAAAACCAAAAAGATGCAGAAGAAATGTATTGGGAGTTGGAAAGAACAAAAATTTCTAGGAATTCTTCAGATACTTTGACTTCTGACAGTAATACAGCAATGGTTCAAAGTCTATCAGGCTTAGCGCTATTCGCTTTAAATCTGGGAGACAAATATCTGGGAGCCAGCTTCTATGATTATAGCATTACAGGAAATAATAATAATATTAATTCAGTGATAGAAGACTTATCAGGGAATAATAATAGTAAATTATTTATTGGTACAGGTATCAATAATAGTGGGCAAAATTCTTATGATGACAGAGACATTGTTACACTAGGAATTGCAAAAGATAACTTAAATTCAAGCGAAAATATCCAATTCAACTATACTACTGTGAATTTGTTCCCAAATAAAGTAGATCCACTAGTAAAAGGGCTAACGGCTTCTTATGATTTTGGATTTCCGTTAAAGGATATAGGGAATGGATATTATGAATTTAATAGTTTTGAAAACCATATATATGTTGGAAGTTATAGTACAGTGGACGGAGTAAAGAATTTAGCACTATTGGATGAACCAGATAATATTAGTGGTAAAGGAACATTCTTCCCCTTTAATAATAATAGCAACGAATCACCTAATTATTACTTTGGAACTAAATTTACTACTGAGTTCTTAATGCCAAAAGACGGTATGCTAGGTAGTAATCCTATGATTTTTGAATTTAGTGGTGATGATGATGTATGGGTATATATAAATGGCAAATTAGCTCTTGACCTAGGTGGTATCCATGGAATCGTTTATGGCGATATCAATTTTGCTACAGGATTAATAACGATA
>CAYYVJ010000017.1:19524-20584 GCA_964475115.1 uncultured Lachnospiraceae bacterium | reverse complement strand
AAACGCATATTGGTATTTGTATGATGATTATACAACTCTATCTGCTGCTACAGATGGAATTAGAGCGAGAACAGGTAATAATAATATTACCATTTCAAAAATTGTTGGATTAGATAAAGTTGATTTTGCTACTTATGATTTCACGATGTATTATATGGAACGTGGTGCAAACATATCAAACTTCTATGTTAAATTGAATTTTCCAATGATTGATACAGATAAAGTGTCTGTAGTAAAAGATGTTCAGAATATGCCAGTAGGAACAAATGATACTTATGAGTTTGAATTGTGGTTAGATGGCGATGATGAGTCAACAGAAACAATTGCTGTAGAAGCTGGAAATATCGGAACATTTAATACAGAAATTCCTATCAGTAGCCAATATTATGTAAAAGAAGTATCAACAGGAGAATATACAAGCTCTTGGACTACGCAAATTGAAAATACTACAGCTGCAGATATAACTGCAGGAATTCAAACGAAGACCTTTGATATTGATGAAGTAAATATAATAAAGTTCATAAATGAATATAATCCATCAGGCACCCTTACCATAGGAAAAACTGTAGAAGGTGATTCCAGTGAGGCTATAGAAGGATTTGGTTTTAAGATTACATTAACAGATATAGATGATAATCCTTTGACTTTAATTAAAGTAGATGATTTAGATGTTACCATAGAGAATGGACTATATGAAGCAACTCTTGCTAATGGAGAAGAGATTACAATATCTGAATTGCCAATTGGAGCTAAATACACGGTTGAAGAGTCAATTGCAAGTGATAATCCATATTATGAAATTTCATTAGAAGGAATTGTAAGAGAAGTCGAAACTTTAGGAACTACTCCTGGCAAGGTAAGTGATAACCCTAGCAATCCA
This sequence comes from uncultured Lachnospiraceae bacterium, assembly GCA_964475115.1. Classification (GTDB taxonomy): domain Bacteria; phylum Bacillota; class Clostridia; order Lachnospirales; family Lachnospiraceae; genus CAYYVJ01. Next base: position 19,704 of record CAYYVJ010000017.1, on the reverse strand, counting down.
GTTTTTGGAACAGTAGGAGTTGCAAAAGACGAAAGTACTACTATTACACAAGGTGGATGGAGTTATCAAGAGACAAATAGTACTGGAGAACATGGGCCAATTCCAATTGAAATATATGATGGAAATAGTGGAGATGTAGTGTGGTACAGAAGTGATGATACTTTGGCGACAGAAAGTGAT
>CAYYVJ010000017.1:18026-19424 GCA_964475115.1 uncultured Lachnospiraceae bacterium | reverse complement strand
TTTAGAGAAAGCAGATGCAACAGATACAAATTCATTTATCTTTAAGCTAAAGAATACAGATGAAAACAGCCCAGGATATGAATCAACAGCTTTTGGAACAATTACGGTAAACAGAGGTGATACAAGTGGTGCTACCTTTACCTTTGAAAATTTACCCATGGGTACCTATACTGTAGAAGAATTAGATCATATGAGATATGATTTAGAATCTATAACAAATGCTGGAAATGTTCAACTAGTAAAAACAGATGAAACTACAAGAAAACTTTTAGTAAAAGTAGTTAATAAGAAGGTAACGGATGATTACTTCTCTGACTCTGCTTTAGCGATAAATGAAGGTACATGGACAGAAGGCATTATTACTTTTATCAAAAAAGAAGAAGAGGATTAGTAGTCATTAAATGACAGAATTGGCTTTGAAGTGAGGTAGGAATTTGTTAAAAATAGCACAGAAGACATCAAACTTTATTAATACAATTATTTTATTAGTAGTGCTCTCTGTACTGGCAGCTCTCTTGCTACCACGATTACTTGGATATGAAATATATGCTGTTTTAAGTGGTAGCATGGAGCCTACCTACCATGTAGGTAGTGTGATATATGTAAAAAAGATGTCTGCAGAGAAGATTGAAATAGGAGATCCAATAGCATTTAGGAAAGACACAAGTACAATAGCTACCCATCGTGTTATTGAAGTGGATTCGACCAAAAGGCAGTTTAGAACAAAAGGAGATGCGAATGAGGCGGAGGACATAAACCCAGTAGCATTTGAAAGAGTCATTGGAAAAGGAACCATCTCAATACCAATATTAGGATTTATAACGGTAGGGATACAAACGAAAAAAGGTATTATCATAGCCTGTGGAATATTAGTTTTCATGATTATTGTTAATATTATTCCCGAAATATTCAAACCCGAAAAGCCCAAGAAAGGCGAAATTAGAGAGGAGGGTTAGGGATGAAAAAGAAAAGCCTTATAATAGCAATAGTATTAAGTCTTATTACGATTTTTACTATAGGTACAACAGTATCATATTATACCGATGAAGCGGATGTTACAAATAATATAATTATGGGTAGAATTGACATTGATATAGAAGAAAAGATTGTAGAAGATGGAAAAGAAATGGTTGGAGCTACAAATGTTGGATTAAATCCTGCATGGGTTCGAGTTTTTGTAGGACTTCCAGAAGGAACAGATGGAAAAGCGGTCTATACGGAAACTATGTTTGTGGATGGAAATATAACGAACCCTGACACGAATGGAGAAGGCTGGAATTGGAGTGAAGAAGCGGATGGGTATTACTATTATAGTGATCCTATAAACCCGGGTGATACTGCATATTTATTTTCATCGATTATGAGATCAGAAACAATTGAGGAAGATGAACTTCCAAG
>CAYYVJ010000017.1:0-17926 GCA_964475115.1 uncultured Lachnospiraceae bacterium | reverse complement strand
AAGAAATGATGCATGGGTTCGTGTGAAAGTTCAGCTATCTGGAACAGCAACAGAAGTAGAAGAGTTTGATATTGAAGATCTAGCTACTATTAATCAAGGTTGGGAATATGAAGATGGATACTACTACTATAATAGTTTATTAGAGGAAGACGAGGAAACATCTCCATTATTTGATGAAGTTAAAATTCCTACTACTTGGGGAAATGAATTTGTAGAAAAAAAATTAACTATATTAATTACTGCTGAAGCAGTTCAAGCTGATAATTTAGCTGCAGATTCAGCACAAGCTGCATTTGCTGAAACTGCACCTGCACCAGCTCCAACTACCACAACAGCAGAATAATATATAAAAATATTTATCCCCTTGGTATATAATATCATCGATATAAAATATCGAGGGGATATCAAATGAAATAGCAGGCAATAAGAAATAGAAAGCCTTGTTGCTTAAGGAGGGTTGAATGCTATGAGAAAAAAAGTAATTATTCGTATAATGGCATATGTTTTCACTACCGTAATCCTTATGGGTAATAGTACAATGAAGGCACTGGCCACTAGTAATGTAGATTATGAGGATAGGTTTGTAACTATATCTGAAAATGATTTGTTTACTAATATGAAAGACCTTTTACCAGGTGGAGTCGCTGAGAATACAGTGGCATTAAATAATAAAAGTGCTAGGAGCATAACTTTTTATCTTTATGCGAAACCATCAGATTCAACTTATAATCAAGATTTGTTAAAAATCATTGAACTAACCGTATCTAGAGGTGGAACTGTTATTTATAGGGGACCGGCTTCCGGAAATCCAAATGATGCATTAGCTGGCCAGACTGTAGTTAGCTCTATGATATTAGATCCATCTACCTCTTTGTATGGGATAAATCTGGGTACTATATTACCAGGGAATTCAATGAATTTAACAGCTTCCATTAGCATACCAGGTGAAGATCTTGGAAATGAGTATCAGAATGAAAGTGCAATGGTAGACTGGGTATTTCTTGCAGAAGGAGAGGATGAACAAGCAACTACAACTGATGATGATGACGATGATGACGATGATGATGACGATGAAACTACAGAAACGACTGCCACATTATTTGATATTTCGGATGAAGATATTCCGTTAGACTCTCCCGATGTGACTATAGAAATTACAGATGAGGATATTCCACTTAATCCGCTACCAAAGACTGGTTCAAGAGTCTTGTATATTACAGAAGTATCTATTATCCTAGCAGTTCTAGTGACTGGACTCATTGTAATAAAAAGGATTGAGAAGAAACGTGTATAAAAAATATGTTTTGATGAAAATAATGAAAGGGATTATAATTACAGGTATTGTAGTTATAATCCCGGTATTTATATATGAAAGCTATAAACTTAAAATAGCAGTTGATGAGTATATTAGTGTGCCTGTTATTGAAGAGGCGCCTAATACAGATAGTTTAGAAATATTAAGTGGAAATCCAGAGGACTGGCCAGAAGACTCTCTTTTTATTGAAGAAAATAGAGTTAATTATAATACTAGTACTCTGACTTTGGTAATCCCTAAATTAGAGATAAAAGATCCGGTTATGGATGGTAGCAGTCAAACGGATTTAAAATATGGACCTGGCTTATATGAGATGTCTCAGATGCCTGGAGAAGGTGACCGAAATGTGAGTATTGCAGGGCATAGGACAGGGTTTGGTAGATATTATAACATTTTTAAAGAACTTCATATCTTAGAAAAGGGGGATCTACTATATCTATATGATACAGAATTTATTTATAGCTATCGATATAAGGAGACAAAAATTATTGAAGCTAATGATTGGAGTGTTATTCTGCTACAAGGATATTCTTGTTTAACATTAACATCTTGTCACCCTATTGGTTCTAATTCAGAACGTATTGTTGTGATAAGTGAATTAATTTCTGTAAATAATAAGACGGAAGATTTTATCTTTGCTGAACACGAATAAGTTTCAATTGACCTAAGAGCTAAAGATGCTCTTAGGTTTTTTTGCTGTGTGTAATCAACAAATCTCTAGAACTGCATATGTTAAATGGAGATAGATTAACAAATGGGGTATTTCATGGCAAGTAAACTATCAGTTGCCCAGCTTAATGGAGCACAGAGAGGAACCTTACAGGTAAATACATTTACAGGCACAGGGCATGTTCCTATTGATAATGCTACTGTTCGAATTTCTTATACAGGAAATCCGGAAGAAACTATAGAAGAAATAAGAACAAATAGCCTTGGTCAAACAGAGGAAGTGGAATTACCAGCACCTCCTGTAGAATATAGTTTAGATCCTACTAATATTCAACAACCTTATTCAGAATATAATATTCAGATTACTGCAGAAGGTTTTGATACAGTTGTTATATCTGGAGCACAAATATTGGCAGATACAAATGCAACTCAGGAAGTCAGACTTCTTCCAAGAGCACAAGAGGCAGGGGTGGTAATTACCATTCCATATCATACTCTATATGGAGAGTATCCCCCTAAGATTGCTGAAGATGAAATTAAGCCAGTAGGAGAACCGGGAGAAATCGTTTTAAGCAAAGTAGTGGTTCCTGAGTTTGTCGTAGTTCATGATGGTGTACCTACAGATACAACTGCCCAAAATCATTATGTGGCATTTAAAGACTATATAAAAAATGTGGCTTCTAGCGAAATATATCCGACTTGGCCGGATCCAACTATTTATGCTAATATACTCGCCATTCTATCTTTTACATTAAATCGAGTCTATACAGAATGGTATCGAAATCAAGGTTTTGACTTTACGATTACATCTTCAACAGCCTTCGATCATAAATGGATGAATGGTAGAAATTTTTTTGATAGAATTTCTCTTACAGTAGATGAAATATTCACCAACTACTTGTCTCGTCCTAATGTAAAGCAACCTATACTTACACAATATTGTGATGGACAGAGAAGTACATGTCCGAATTGGCTATCCCAATGGGGATCTAAAGGCTTAGGAGATCAAGGATATACTGCTATCGAAATTATTAGATATTATTATGGTGATGATATGTATATCAATACAGCGGAGCAAGTATCGGGAGTTCCATCTTCTTGGCCAGGAAACAATCTGGGGAATGGTGCTACGGGGGATAAAGTTCGTCAGATTCAAGAACAATTGAATGCGATTGCTAATGTTTATACTGCTATACCAAAGATTTCAGTGGATGGGATTTTTGGGCAAAACACAGGGAATGCAGTTCGTCAGTTTCAATCTGTATTTGGACTGCCTGCAACTGGTATTATAGATTATAGAACATGGTATAAAATTTCTGAAATTTATGTGGCAGTTACACGTATTGCTGAATTGTAATTTGAAGTATAATTTTAAAACATAAAAAGTGCCTTAGGCACTTTTTTGTGTTTGAGTAAAATGTATAATTGTAATCTCATAAGATTTCGTATATAATCGAAACATATTTTATGAGAGGAAACACAAATGAAAAAAGATTCTTAACAATTTAAAACCAAAGGAGTTAATATGTCGGAGATACTATTTTTTAAACCAATTATAAAGGAATTAATATGGGGAAAGGAGTATTGGGGGATTAGTGCTCATGAAAATGGTGATTGCCAAATACTAAATGGTATTCATAAAGGAAAAACCCTCTCAACTTTATGGAGAGAAGAGCATCATTTATTTGGTAATATAGAAGGGGAAAGATTTCCATTACTTCTTAAAATCATTGATGCAAAGGATGATCTTAGTATTCAGGTTCATCCTGATGATACATATGCATATAAAGAAGAAAAGGGTTCTTTTGGAAAAACAGAGTGTTGGTACATATTAGATTGTGTGGAAAATGGAACAATTGTAATGGGACACAATGCTAAGACAAAAGATGAACTTGAGAATATGATTAAAGAAAATAGATGGAATGAGTTAATACGTATAAGCTCTATTCAAGCAGGAGATTTCTTTCAAATAGTACCAGGTACAGTTCATGCAATTAAAGGTGGAACGAAAATTTTAGAGATTCAACAAAACAGTGATATTACTTATCGTTTATACGATTATGGACGTTTGCAAGATAATAAGCCAAGAGAGCTACATATTGAGAAAAGCGTAGATGTTATTAAAGTGCCTTATGAAGAGCCGGAAAAGAAAGAAACTACACATTCTGAGAATACAGCTATAACCACTTTAGAAGAGTGTAAATACTATACTGTTCAAAAACTAGTTGTAAATGAGGAAATTCACTTACATCAAGAGAATGAATTTCAAGTTATGTATGTATTAAGTGGAAGTGGAATGATTAATGATAGTAGGATCAAAATGGGAGACTTCTTCCTTCTGGAAAAAAACTATGGTAATTACTGTATCGAAGGAAACCTTGAAATAATGAAAGCGTTTGTTACCAAATAAAATAAAACTTTGCTCTTAAGAGCAAAGTTTTATTTTATTCTATCACAATCTTTACAATATCCATAAACCTCTACTTTATGGTCTAAAACATGAAAACTATTATCTTCGAATTGAGGGTGAAATTGATCCATAGGGCAGTTTTCCATGGTTACCATCTTGTGACATCCAAGACAGATGGCATAATGCTTGTGATCAAAATGATTGATTTCATAAAGTACCATTTCGTTATTAAGAACGGTATTTTTAATGATCATTCCCTTTTCCACAAAGATTTCTAATACTCTATATACTGTGGAGAGCCATATTGGTTCTTCACTTTTTTCAAGTTGTGAATAAATGTCCATTGCACTAATCGGGACATCCGCATCCTCAAGGATAGAGAGAATCTTTACTCTTGATTTTGTCTTTTTTAAATCAGTAGGCCATTTGTGATGGGTATGTTCTGTATTTGAATTCATGAAATTCTCCTTTTCTTAAGTGTGAAATATAATGTTTTCAAAAGCAAAATAAGGATTAAACATATAACACCAACTAAAACGATAGTTCCACCTGGTTTTAATCGAGCATAATAAGAGATAAATAATCCTATGATAGTAAAGGCAACAGCAAATCCAATGGAATATAAAACGGTTTGCTTATAACTTTTTGCAAGTTGCATAGAACAGGCTACAGGAATTATCATTAATGAAGATACAATGAGTGCGCCTACAGTTCTAGCAGCAATAGATATGGTGACTGCAGTTAAAATTGTAACTATAAAGTTAATCGTTCCTACAGGAATACCAGCAAGTCTTGCTGAACGTTCGTCTAAGGAAATATAAAAGAGTTCTTTGAACAAAAGTATAAAGGTAGTTAGGACAATAATACTAACACATATTACTAAGAAGGTTTCAAAATCACTAATTGCTACAATACTTCCAAATAAAAAGCTGTTAAAATTTGCAGAACTTTGTGTAAATCCTGACAAAACACCTGCAAGACCAATAGCGGCCGACATAATAATAGCAATGGCCATTTCAGAATAGCTGGGTATTTTCTTTCGGATTGCTTCAATTCCAAAGGCAGCAATAATACAGGTAATGATAGAACCTACAATTGGATTAATGCCCAATAATAAGCCAGCAGCAACTCCAGTCAAAGAAGTATGGGAAAGTGCATCACCAATCATTGAGAGACGCTTTAGCACTACAATAACACCAATGCAAGGAACAATAATAGCTAATAAAACGCCAACAATAAATGCTTTTTGCATAAAAGCATATTCAAATATTTCCATGATTATGACCTCCTATTGATGCCGCTTTTAAATGAACTGTTTTATTAGGATGCTTGTGCTTATGCTCTAGCTCATCTATTATTTCCTCTTTTTCTAATTCGACAAGAGAACCTTCTTCTAAGCATAAAGTTCTTGATACATAATTTGATGCAATTGCAATATCGTGTGATACCATTAGAATAGTAAGATTCTCTTTTTCATTTAAAGATGATAATAATTCATAAAAAGAATATACATTTGCACTATCAACACCTGTTGTAGGCTCATCTAAAATCATTAGTTTTGGAGAATTTACCAATGCTCTTGCTAAAAGCACTCGCTGCAGCTGACCACCAGATAATTGACTCATCAAGCGTTTGGAGTAATCTGCCATTCCTACTAGTTCAAGTGTGGAATATACAAGCTCTTTATGTTTTTTTTTTGGAAAACGAAAGAGTCCGATTTTTGAAAAAAGATTAGACATAACAATTTCTTCAACAGTTGCAGGAAAATCAGAATTGGCTGCTAGACCGTTCTGTGGTACATATCCTATATTTGACCAATCTCTAAAATTTTGAATTTTTGTATTAAAAATTAGAATTTCACCTGTGTTAGTAAATAGTTCTCCTAAAAGAAGCTTTAATAAAGTGCTTTTTCCAGTTCCATTTGCACCAATTAAAGACACAAAGTCTCCAGTAGAGATTTTAAAATCCAGGTTTTCTAATATTGTATTATCGGCATAACGAAAATTTAAATTTTTAACTTCAATTATATGTTTCATAACATCCTCTTTTCAATGGTAAATGCAAATGGTTCGCAATTGCAATTTACCACTTTTAAAGCTTCTTGTCAAGACGGTAGAAGACTTAATCTGTTTTCTAAACTTATCTTTTTATGTTATACTTATTCGAAAATACGAAATGATTTAGAAAATCAAAAGAAGAGGAATTATGAAAAAATTTAAAAAATTTTATATTGAAATCACAAATGTTTGCAATTTATCTTGTAGTTTTTGTCCTGAAACAAAGCGAAGTCCCCAATTTATGAAGATAGAAGCATTTAAACATATATTAGATCAAATCAAACCCTATACAGATTACATTTATTTTCATGTGAAAGGGGAGCCGCTTCTTCATCCAAATATTGATACCTTCTTGGATCTTAGCTACGAAAAAGGGTTTCAAGTAAATATAACTACAAACGGAACTTTAATTCCTAAGGTAAAAGAAAAGATAATGTTAAAGCCTGCCTTGAGGCAGATTAATATTTCTCTTCATAGTATGGGAGGAAACAAAGACTATAGTCATAAAGACGAGTACATGGATAATATCCAAGAATTTATTAAAGAAATAAGAGAAAAGACAGATGTAATCATATCCTTAAGGCAATGGGACTTAGATGAAAAAGCGACTCCAGAGAGAGGGGTCAAAATTGCGGATAAAGTCTATTTGAATCAAGACAATCAATTTAAGTGGCCTGATTTAAAAGAAGAGGAAGATGATGGAATAGGATTCTGTTATGGACTTAGAAATCAAATTGCTGTTCTAGTAGATGGGACAGTGGTGCCATGTTGCCTAGATGGAGAAGGTGTTATTAATTTGGGAAATATAAATGACACTAAGTTTTCAGAGATATTGGAAGGGGAAAGAGCAAGGAAAATTGTGGATGGTTTCTCTAGAAAGTATGCTGTGGAAGAACTGTGTAGAAAATGCGGCTACAGAAAGAGGTTTCAAAAATAAGAAAAAAAGATATTGACAATCATTCTCAATAATGTTAAAGTGGCAACATGTTATCAATAATAACATATTGCTACTTGGAGGTTGTCATGAATATAAAAATCAAATCTATACTAAATAGTCGTTTACTTTGGATCCTTATACTAATTGGAGTATCAATTTTTTCTCTAACTATTGGTGTTAAGGATTTTAGTTTGGCAGGTGTTCTTGCTGGAAATCAGGAAGATATTGGATTAGCAATTCTTAGTAGACTCCCAAGACTATTTAGTATTTTAGTTACTGGGGCTAGTTTAAGCATTGCAGGATTAATCATGCAGACAATGACTCAGAACAAGTTTGTATCTCCATCTACGGCAGGTACTATGGAATGGTGTAGACTTGGTGTTTTGCTTGCGATTATTTTTTTTGGTGGACAAGCTACTTATCAAAAAATGATAATAGCCTTTATCACTTCCCTTGGAGGAACTTTGATATTTATGCAAGTTCTTCAAAGAATAAAGTTTAAAAATGCTATGATAGTTCCTCTAATAGGTATGATGTTGGGGAGCGTAATAAGTTCCATCACCACCTTTTTTGCATATCAACTTGATATTATTCAAAATATGTCATCTTGGTTGCAAGGAAACTTCTCTCTTATTATGAAAGGAAGATATGAACTCTTATATGTAGGAGTACCATTTCTGGTGATTGCGTACATCTATGCGCATAAATTTACAATAGCAGGTATGGGAGAAGAATTTTCTAAAAATCTAGGGCTTAATCACAAGCAAATCGTAATGATTGGACTAACTATAGTTGCTGTTATCACTTCCACAGTAGTTGTAACGGTTGGAAGTATACCATTTATTGGGCTCATCATACCTAATGTAATAGCCATAATGAAGGGGGATAACTTAAAAAACACTTTAGCAGATACAGCGATTATAGGGGCTTTATTTGTTCTTATTTCTGACATGATAGGGAGAACTCTTCTTTTTCCTTATGAAATATCAATTAGTGTTATCGTAAGTGTAGTGGGAAGTGGATTATTCTTGCTATTACTGTTTTGGAGGAAGAAAAATGGGACAGCATAAGAAGATAAAAAAGCCTAATCATAATAAAAAAGTTCTTTTATTACTCTTATTACTTTCTTTACTTACTTTTTTAGGTTTTTTATTTATTGGAGTAAACAGCAGTAATATAGGATTTTATTTGCCCAAAAGATTCATGAAAGTGCTAGTCATTATCCTCGTTAGTTATTGTATTGGTTATTCATCAGTCTCCTTTCAGACTATAACAAATAATCATATTTTGACTCCTAGCGTAATGGGATTGGATTCCTTGTACTTATTTATACAAACAATAGTAGTATTCTTCTTTGGTTCAAAACAATTAGTTGCCATGACTGGAATCAATAACTTTTTGCTTTCAGTAGGTATCATGATTGGAGTAGCAGGAATCTTGTTTTTGCTACTATTTAGAGGAGAAGGAAAAAATGTGTATTTTTTGGTTCTCTCTGGAATGGTAATGGGCGGTTTGTTTAGTGGACTAGCTACCTTTATGCAAGTTTTATTAGATCCAAATGAATTTAGTATTTTACAAGGTAAAATGTTTGCAAGTTTAAACAATATTAATACGGACTTAGCAAATACAAGTATCATTATCGTACTAATTGTAATTTTATTAACGTTAAAAGATTTACCTTTTTTAGATGTTTTATCATTAGGAACAGATCAGGCGATTAATTTAGGAGTTCCCTATAAGAAACTTGTTCGAAAGACATTAATGGTATCTGCGGTATTAATATCCATATCCACCGTTTTAATAGGACCAATTACATTTCTCGGTATCTTAGTAGTTAGTCTGGCAAGACGAATTCTAAATACCTATAAACACTTAGAATTAACCCTTGGAACCACATTAATTGCTTGCTTATTTCTAGGAGCTGGTTTGTTCTTAACAGAGAGAGTATTTAAGTTTGCAACGCCTATTAGTGTAATTATAAACTTTTTTGGAGGTATTTATTTCATATACCTTATGGTAAAGGAGAGTAAAAAATGATTTCAATGAAAAATCTTACCAAAAAATATGGTGAAAAGTCAGTTGTTGACCAAGTAAATCTAACATTACCAAAGGGGAAGATAATTGCATTTATTGGAAGTAATGGTGCAGGAAAAAGTACTCTAATTTCTTTGATTAGCCGTGTGTTAGGAAGAGATGGAGGAGACGTTTTTATTGATGGTAAAGAATTGAGAAAATGGAAAACCGAGGAATTAGCGAAGCGATTATCTATTTTAAAGCAATCCAATCATCTTAATATTCGTCTTACTATTAAAGATTTGGTTTCTTTTGGAAGATTTCCTCATTCAAGAGGGCGATTGACAGAAGAAGATATAAAAAAAACAGATGAAGCAATTGAATATATGGGACTAACAGAACTTAAAGATCGATTTTTAGATGAATTAAGTGGTGGACAGCGTCAGATGGCTTATATTGCCATGGTGATAGCCCAAGATACAGAATATATCTTTTTAGATGAACCTTTAAATAATCTGGATATGCGACACTCTGTTAATATCATGAAAATTATAAGAAAATTAGTAGATGATTTGGGAAAAACAGTGATGGTAGTAATCCATGACATAAATTTTGTATCTGTTTATGCTGATTATGTTATTGCAATGAAGCACGGGAAAATAGTAAAGCATGGTGATACTTCTGAAATTATTGATACAAAGGTATTAAATCAAGTATATGACATGGACATATCTATAGAAAATATTCAAGGCAAAAATATTTGCCTATATTATTCATAAAAAAGCAGAAAAGCACATAGGAGGATATATGAAGAAATTAAGTTATTTGTTTTTGGTAGGTGTCATGGGAGCAATGGCTCTAGTAGGTTGTAGTTCACAAGGTAATGATGCAGAGACTACTCAGGCTTTAGAAACTAATTCTGCGACAACAGAAGTAACTGTAAAGGACGAGTTTACAGAAGTTGTAGTGGAACACTTATATGGAACAACAGTGGTTGATAAAGAGGTTAAAAAAGCAGTTGTATTTGATTTTGGTGCTTTAGATACCATTGAGACACTAGGAATTGATGTTGAATTATCAGTGGTACAAGCTAGTTTACCAGGGTATTTAAGTCAATATTCAGAGAACACAGTAAATGCTGGATCATTAAAAGAGCCTGATCTTGAAGCAATCTTTACCTTTGCACCAGATGTAATTATTATAAGTGGAAGACAAGCGACTTATTATGATCAACTATCTGAAATTGCTCCAACTATTTATATTGAGGTGAATTCGGATACATACCTAGAGGACTTCACTAAAAATACAAATATGATAGCTTCACTTTTCCAAGTGGAAGATAAGGTAGAAGCAGAATTGGCTGTGATAGAAGCACAAGTAGAAGAGGTAAAGGCTTTGTCCGCAAATTTAGAAGAGAAAGCGTTAATCCTATTAACGAATGATGGAAGTATTAGTGTGTATGGAAAAGGTTCTAGATTTGGAATTATTCATGATGTACTAGGTGTAAAATCTGCTGATGAAAACATTGAGTCCTCTACACATGGGCAAGAAGCCAATTATGAATATATTTCACAGACAAATCCGGATATTATATTCGTAGTAGATCGTACGGTAGTAGTAGGTGGAACAAACGAAGCCAATACAACATTAGATAATGATTTGGTTAATGGAACCAATGCTGCTATAAATAATAAAATTATTTCACTTGATCCAGAGTACTGGTATTTATCTGGTGGTGGAATCAAATCTGTAAGTGAAATGATTTCAAATGTAAAGGATGCAATTAAGTAATATTTTTATATTACTTGAGTTCTTAGTCTAGATTTATTATACTGTATTTAATGGGTAAATTGCCTAGTGATAAATTTAGGAGAAGGAGTGTAGTGACTATGATTTTAGAAGGTAAAGTAGTAGTGGCACAGGGTGGGGGGCCAACAGCTGTTATTAATCAATCTTTAGTTGGAGTTGTTTTAGAATCCAGAAAGTTTCCCCAAGTAACCAAAGTATATGGTGCAATTAACGGGGTTGCTGGAATTGTCAATGAGGACTTCATTGATCTGACTCAGGAAACAACGCATAATCTTGAACAGGTTGCTATCACACCTTCATCTGCGTTGTTCTCTACTAGAATTAAACCAGATGAAGCCTATTGCAAAGAGATTTTTAAAGTTTTTCAGGCGCATAATGTAAGATATTTTTTTTATGTTGGTGGAAATGATTCTGCTGATACAGTAAGAATTGTAAATGAGCAAGCAGAACTTTCAAATTATGAATTTAGAGCAATCCATATCCCAAAGACAATCGACAATGATTTGATGATGAATGATCATACACCAGGATATGGCTCAGCAGCAAGATTCGTAGCGCAAGCATTTATTGGCTTGAATTTGGATAATAGAGCACTACCAGGTGTACATGTTGGTGTTGTAATGGGGCGAAATGCAGGATTTTTAACTGCTGCTTCAGCCATTGCTCAGAAATACCCTGATGATGGACCACATTTGATTTATTTACCTGAGAGACCTTTTATTATTGATGACTTCTTACATGATGTCAAAGAGGTATACGAGAAATACGGAAGATGTATCGTAGCCGTATCAGAAGGTATCAGAGATGAAGCGGGAGTTCCCATAATTACAAAGTTAGTAGAGCAAGAAGAAGATGATCATGGAAATATACAACTATCTGGTACAGGTGCTTTAGGAGATTTATTAACGCAGTGTATAAAAGATAGGTTAAATATTCAACGTGTTCGTTCAGATACTTTTGGATACTTACAGAGATCCTTTATGGGGTGTGTATCTGATGTGGATCAACACGAGGCAAGAGAAGTAGGAGAAAAAGCTGCTCAATTTGCTATTTGGCACAATATTGATGGTTCTATAGCCATAAATAGAACAGGTTATTATTCTGTTGACTTCCAGATTGTACCTCTGTCAGAAGTGGCAGGAAAGACGAAGCTTATGCCGGATGAGTATATTAATGAAAGAGGAAATAATGTAACGGAGGCATTTAAATATTATGTTAATCCGCTTTTAGGTTCTAATATGCCAGAGGCTAGTATGCTTAGGGCGCCAAGAAGTGAAAAGATTCTTAATAAATAAGTTTGTATAAAACAGAAAAACTCATACACGATATATGTATGAGTTTTTCTGTTTTTTCAAAATCCATACTAAAAAGGAATGGATTTTGACACATTTATAATTTAATCCTATATAGCTTCCTCTGGGGCTTTTTCAGGATCCCCAATTAATGTTTTTAAAGATAAGATGTAAACACTGACTACAGATGCTATAGTAAATAGAACAATTCTTACAACTATGTGATCAATAAAAAAGATAAGGGATAGAGGGATGGTAATCCATATAAGAAGTAATGCCATTATTTTTGCACTTTTTCTTATTGCTTTATACTTTACATAATTGTAGATATAAGCTCCAAAAATTTTGTGATGAATGAGCCATTGATATAGCTTATCTGAACTTCGTACAAAGAAATAAGAGGTTAAAAGCAAGAAAGGAGTGGTAGGTAATACTGGAAAGACAATTCCAATGACTCCTAAGGTTAGAAAAATAAAACCTAATGCAATATATAAATACTTCTTAAACATCTATATTCACTTCTTTCTATTCGTGTTTTGTGAGTGCTTCTTTTAGTGTGTGCCAAGATAGTACAGCACATTTTACCCTTGCAGGCATATTTGATATATTCTGAAATGCAATGGCTTCTTCCAATTGCTCTAATTCTTTTTCGTCGGTAATTTCTTTTTTTATCATAGCTAAAAAGGTTTCTACGAGATCTAGAGCTTCCTTTATTTTACGTCCTTTTAATAAATCGATCATAATAGAAGCGGAAGCTTGTGAGATAGCACATCCAACTCCCGTAAAAGAGGCATCTGCGATTGTATCATCTTCAATTTTAAGCTCTAAGGTAATGTCATCACCACAACTTGGATTGTGTCCTCTTTCAGAAATATCCGGATTCATTAATGGTTTTTTATTATGATTGCTTTTATTGTGTTCCATTATAAGTTGAGTATATATTAAATTAAGATCCATATCCTAGCCACTTCCTTACATTTTTTATTCCTTCGATTAACTGATCGATATCATCTTTATCATTATAAAGGTGTAGACTTGCTCTTGATGTTGCAGGTATGTTCATGTACCTCATAAGAGGTTGAGCACAATGATGTCCAGCTCTTATTGCTACTCCGTAAGAATCTAGAATAGAAGCAGTATCATGAGGGTGAATATCATCAATCGTAAAAGAAAGGATTCCTCCTCTTGAATCAGTGCTTTTTGGCCCTTGAATGTGGATATAAGGTATGTTGAGTAGTTTTTCCAAGGCGTAGGAGGTTAATTCTCTTTCATGGCTTATAATAGATTCTATACCGATTTTTTCGATATATTCAATGGCTGCTTTAAGCCCAACAGCACCTTCAACATTTTGTGTACCTGCTTCGAATTTGAAGGGCACTGGAGCAAAGCTAGCTTCTTGCTCATAGACATATTCTATCATATCTCCACCTAGTAAGAAAGGAGACATGTTGTCTAATAACTCTTTCTTTCCATATAAAACGCCAATACCCATAGGACCGAGCATCTTATGGCCAGAGAAGATGTAAAAGTCAGAATCCAAGTCTTGCACATTTACATTTACATGGGAAACACCTTGTGCGCCATCTATTACCACAACAGAACCCATTTTATGGGCATAATCGATTATTTCCTTAACAGGATGGATTGTCCCTAGAACATTAGAGACATGAGCCACACTTACTATCTTAGTCTTATTTGTAATTTTTTCTTTCATTTCTTCAGGAGTAATTCTACCATCTTCATTTACATAAAGGTATTTAAGGATTGCTCCCTTTTCTTTGGCTAATCTTTGCCATGGTAAGATATTGCTATGGTGTTCTGAAATAGCAATCACAATTTCATCACCATTTTTCAGATTGTCTTTTCCATAAGAACTAGCAACTAAATTAAGTGCTTCAGTAGCATTTTTGGTAAAAATAATTTCATCAGAAGATTTAGCATTTATAAATCGTGCGACAGCATTTTTGGAAGTATCATATTCTTCAGTAGCGGCCACACTTAAAAAATGTGAACCACGGTGAGGATTTCCGTGAAAGTTTTTGTTGTAATTACTCATAGCATCTATAACATAACTTGGTTTGTGGGTAGTTGCCCCGTTATCCAAATAAGCTAGTCTTTTTTGATTTATTTCTTTGGAGAGTATAGGAAAATCTCTTCTAATTTCTTTAGAATTAAACATGAGCGCTATATCCTCCTCTCTATTTCTTCTGTTATTTTTTGGCGTATATCTTCAAGTGGAATTTTATCAATAATCGGTCTGAAAGAAGATTCGATGATCAATTTTTTTGCTTGCCTTTCGCTAAGTCCTCTACTCATTAAATAGAAGAGCTTATCTTTATTTAATTGTCCAGCGCTTGCGGCATGGGCACCTTGTACGTCGTCTTCTTCACAAAAAAGTCCAGGGATAGAATCTGATTTCACTTTAGGATCAAGTAGAATAACATATTCTTCTTCAGAACCTTTAGAAAGTCTTGAACCATGTTTGAAATAAAGGTTTCCTCTAAAGACCTTTTTAGCTTCATCCATTAATACACCTTTGGATTCAATATTACTGTTACTTCTTATTCCTTTGTGAATCATGGTATATCCTAGATCCATTTTGCGTGTGCCATCTCCTAGATAAATAGAGGAAAGGTTACCTACACTTGCTTCTCCATTTAAGTAAGTAGTAAAATTTGCACCGCTAAGGTCACTGCCTACTTCGATAGAAATCCAATTAACTTGCCCTTGTCCTTCAACAAAGGCTAAATTTGAGTCAAAACTTTGGGATTCATTATTTAAGCGTTGTAATTTTATAATGTTAACAATCGAATTTTCTTTCGCATAAACCTTGGTTAGTCCATTATGAAAGCCTTTTAAAGCAGAGTCAGAAGTATAATCGATTATAACGGTTGCTTCGCTTCCTGCTTCAGCAAAGATTATATTATAATCTACTAAAGTAGAGTTGTTGCTATCTAGGTGATATCTAATCGTAATTGGATTATTTAACTTTGCATTTTTAGATAAGTGCAAGGTAATTCCGCTATTATAGAATTCTTCAATATGGGAAATAAATTCTTTTCCCAGACCTTGTACCTCATCATAATTTATATTATCATTTATTTTTTGGGCTTCATCTTTATTCGTCTTTCTTAACAGAACCTTCTCTGGAAGATTTTCGTGATTTGTCATGTACTCTCTGTTGTAAGGTTCTACTTTGGGAAATGTAAGATTTTTTAGTCCAATTCTTTTCCATGTTATCATCTTTAATCTCCTCTATCCAATAGAGCCTTCCAGCTCTAAATTAATTAAATTGTTTAATTCTACAGCATATTCAAGTGGAAGTTCTTTCGTAATTGGCTCTACAAAGCCTCTAACGATCATTGCTCTTGCCTCTTCTTCGCTGATTCCTCTACTCATTAGATAGAAGATAGCTTCATCGCTAATTCGACCAATTTTAGCCTCATGTCCCATATCAATATTATCATTGTTTAAAACAATGATAGGCAAAGTGTCTGATTTAGACCTGTTATCAAGCATAAGGGATTCGCAAGATACAGTTGACTTACAATGGTGAGCTCCTTCTGTAACTTTTAATAAACCTCTATAAAAAGCATGACCACCATCTTTTGAAATGGATTTTGTATTAACTGTAGAAGTAGTGTAGGGCGCAGCGTGTACTACCTTAGTACCAGTATCTAGATATTGTCCTTGTGCTGCAAAGGTAATACCTGTAAACTCTGACTTGGCACCTTCACCTCTTAGGATGCTCATAGGGTATAGCATAGAAACTTTAGAACCAAAAGAACCTGAAACCCATTCAATTGTTCCATTTTTGTCTACTAAAGCCCTTTTTGTATTTAAGTTATACATATTTCTAGACCAATTTTCTATGGTGCTATATCGAAGTTTGGAATTCTCTTTCACAAAAAGTTCAACACATCCAGCATGAAGGTTATTAACCTTATACTTTGGCGCAGAGCAACCTTCTATAAAATGTAGGCTAGCATTTTTTTCTACGATAATTAGGGTATGTTCAAACTGTCCAGCTCCAGGAGCATTTAATCTGAAGTAGGATTGAAGTGGGATATCCACATTTACCCCTTCAGGTACATAGACAAAAGAACCACCAGACCATACTGCACCATGTAATGCTGCAAATTTATGATCATTAGGTGGAACCAATTTCATAAAGTATTCCTTTACGATATCTTCGTATTCTATTAGAGCAGATTCCATATCGGTATAGACTACACCTTGGTCAACAAGCTCTTGTTTTATATTATGATAGACTACTTCTGAATCATATTGTGCACCTACTCCAGCTAAGGACTCTCTTTCAGCCTGAGGCAAGCCAAGTCTATCAAAGGTACTTTTTATATCTTCAGGTACCTCATCCCAATCATTCTTCATATCAGTAGTTGGTCTGATATAAGTAATGATTTCATCTAAATTAAGAGGCTCTAAATCCGCCCCCCAAGTTGGTACTGGTTTGCTATTATATATTTCAAGGGATTTTAATCTAAAATCCGTCATCCACTGTGGTTCCTTTTTTTCTCTAGAGATTTCTCTAATGATATCAGGAGTTAATCCTTTTTCACTCTTGTAACTATAAGTAAAATCATTTTTTACATCATAGATACCTCTATCGATATCCTCAATATGTGTTTTTTTTCTTTCCATATTTTCCACCTTTACTTATTTCCGTATTCCATTCGAAGATTTTCATAGCCCTTTTCATTAATCTCAGCTGCTAATTCTTTTCCACCAGTTTTGATTATTTTTCCGTCTATTAAAATATGGACAAAATCAGGTTCAAGGTAATCTAATAACTTATCATAATGTGTAATCACTAAGATGGAGTTGTTCTCATTGTGTACTCTTTTCACACCTTCTGCGACTATCTTGATAGCATCAACATCTAATCCAGAGTCTGTTTCATCTAATATTGCAAGTTTTGGTTCTAATATTGACATTTGAAGAATTTCATTTTTCTTCTTTTCTCCACCAGAAAAACCTAAGTTTAAGTATCTTGTAGCATATTCTTCTTTCATTTCCAAAAGTTCCATTTTTTCTTTTAACAACTTTTTGAAAGGAAAAAGTCTTTGTTGTAAACCAGAAACAGCAGTTTTTGCAGTTCGGAGAAACTCTTCTACAGTAACCCCTGGTATCTCTTCAGGATATTGAAAAGAAAGAAAGATACCTTTCTTTGCTCTTTTGTCTGTACTTAATTCATTGATTGTTTCACCTTCAAGTATAATTTCTCCGTCAGTAATTTCGTATTTCGGATGTCCCATAAGTGTATTTGCCAAGGTGGATTTTCCTGCTCCGTTTGGCCCCATAATCACATGGATTTCACCATGACCCATTTCTAAATTGAGTCCTTTTACTAATTCTTTTTCATCTATATTTACTTTTAAATTATTTATACATAGTAACTTTTTA
>CAYYVJ010000016.1:0-28149 GCA_964475115.1 uncultured Lachnospiraceae bacterium | reverse complement strand
ACTCCCATAAGAGCAGATAAACGTGCCATTGGCTTCATATAATCACTAAATACAAAGAATGTAGATACATAAGCCATTAAACCGCCATGTAGGGCAATACCATTTCCAATAGCTGTCATTGCTAATTCTCTAACTCCAAAATGCAAGTTTCTTCCTGCATAATTATCTTTATTAAAAGCTCCTTCTCCATTCATATATGTCTTAGTAGAAGGGGAAAGATCAGCTGAACCACCAAATAAATTTGGAAGAATATCCTTAATCTTTTGAATCACTTTTCCAGAAAGATTACGTGTAGCTTCTGCTTTCTCTTCATATGCCCAAAAATCTTCATTTCCAAGAAGACCTGTAGCAGCATTTTTATCCTTGAATTTATCCCAAAGTTCTTTCATTTCAGGATACTTTGCACAGTAATCTGCAAATAACTGATTCCATTCTTCTTCATATTTTGCATTTTCTTTTGCAATGGATTTGTAATGAGCATATACTTCTTCAGGTACATAGAATGGTTCCTGGCTAGGCCATCCAAGGTTTTCTTTTAGAGCAACTACATTATCAACTCCAAGAGGTTCCCCATGAGCACTTGCTTTTCCTTGTTTTGCAGGAGACCCATATCCTATTTCTGTTTTTACAGTAATTAAAGAAGGTCTTGTCTTATCTGCTTTCGCTTCTTCGATGGCTTTTCCAATTGCTTCTAAGTCAGTTCCATCTTCAACCAATAATGTTTGGAAACCATATGCTTCAAAACGTTTTTCTACATTTTCTGTAAATGCAAGATCTGTACTTCCTTCAATGGAAATCTGGTTGGAATCATAAAATACGATTAATTTATTAAGGGCTAAAGTTCCTGCTAATGAAAAGGCTTCAGAGGAAATACCTTCCATCATACAACCGTCTCCGCCCAATACATAAGTGTAATGGTCTACAACAGGATAGCCTTCTTTGTTGAATCTAGCAGCTAAATGTGCTTCCGCCATTGCCATTCCAACACCCATTGCCATTCCCGCGCCAAGAGGTCCTGTAGTCGCTTCTACGCCTACAGTATGTCCATATTCTGGATGTCCTGGGGTAAGGGAATCAAGTTGTCTAAACTGCGCTAAATCATCTATAGACAAGTCACCATATCCAAATAAATGTAAAAGTGAATATAATAACATAGAACCATGTCCACCAGATAAAATAAAACGATCTCTATTCTCCCAGTTTGGATTTGCAGGGTTGTGCTTCATATGTCTTGTCCATAATTCATATGCCATCGGTGCACTACCTAGAGGCAATCCTGGATGACCTGAATTTGCTTTTTGTACTGCATCCGCTGTTAAAATACGAATCGCATTTACTGACATTGTATCAACTTTGCTCATAATAATTCTCCTCTTTTTTTATTCTCCAAATACTGCTATATAATCTTTTTGAAATTTATCAATTCCTTGATCTGTCAAAGGATGTTTTGTCATCTGCTCAATTACTCCATAAGGAACAGTTGCAATATGAGCTCCAGCCAATGCACAATCTGTAACATGAATTGGATTACGTACACTAGCAGCAATAATTTCAGCAGAAAGTCCATAAATATCAAAAATCTCAGAAATCGTACGAATCAAATCAATTCCCGGCATAGAAATATCATCTAGTCGACCAAGAAATGGTGAAACATAATCTGCTCCTGCTCTTGCTGCTAACAGTGCTTGGTTTGCTGAAAATATTAAAGTTACATTTACTGAAATTCCTTCACTTGAAAGAACTTTTGTGGCCTTTAGTCCTTCTACTGTCATAGGAATTTTTACTACCATATTAGGATGAATCTTTGCAATTTCTCTTCCTTCTTCTATCATTGTTTGCGCATCTACTGTAGTGGCTTTTACTTCACCACTAATAGGTCCGTCTACGATTGAAGCAATTTCTGCAATTACTTGGTTAAAGTCTCTGCCTTCTTTTGCAATTAAGGATGGATTCGTTGTAACACCACATATTACACCCATATCATTAGCTTTTTTAATATCTTCTACATTTGCCGTATCAATAAAAAACTTCATTCTAGATCCTCCTCTATTTTATGCTCTTCTAATAGATTCTATTAGAAGAGCATGTTTCTCTTAATAGTTTATATGTTTTTCATAATTTTGCAATACTTTTTTAGGTAATTCTATTAATGGTCCTCATTTCCCTGACCATAGTATGCATTTGCACCATGTTTTCTATAATAATGTTTATCTAATAAATGCTGTGGTACTTTTTCTACACGAGGATTTAAGGTCATAGTCTTATATGCCATTTCAGCCACCTTATCTAAAACGACTCCATTATATACTGCACCTGACGGTGTTTTACCCCATGCAAATGGACCATGATTTTTTACTACAATTCCAGGAACTTCCATTGGATTTTTTTGACCTATGGTTTCCACTATTACGTTTCCAGTATTAAGTTCATAAGCATCCTCTATCTCTTTCTTAGTCAAGTCACGAGTGCAAGGAATGTCTCCAAAAAAGTAGTCTGCATGAGTTGTTCCAAATGCTGGAATAGCAATGCCTGCTTGTGCAAATGTTACTGCCCAAGTAGAGTGGGTATGAACCACTCCACCTATGTCTTTATAGTTTTTGTAAAGAACTAAATGTGTTGCCGTATCGGACGAAGGCTTATAATCACCTTCTATTACATTTCCATCCATATCTACCACAACCATATCAGATTCTTTCATATCTTCATAACTTACACCACTTGGTTTTATAACTACAAGGTCTTTTTCTCTATCTATACCACTTACATTTCCCCAGGTATAAATAACCATACCTTTTTCTTGAAGCTCCATATTTGCCTTATATACTTCTTTTTTTAATTCCTCAAGCATTATTTTCTAGCCTCCGCCTTTATTGCCTTTAAACGCTTCATTACATCATTTTCACCGCGTCCAAAGTAGTCATGCAATATCTTGTACTCTGCATATAGTTTTTTATAAACTGCTACGTTTTCTGGATTTGGCTTGTAATATTCTTCTTTTACCTTTCCCATTACCTTGGCTGCATCAAAGATAGAGTCATATCCACCTTTTTCTTTTCCTGCTGCCACCGCACCAAACATAGCCGCTCCAAGTGCAGGTGTTTGATCAGAAGCTGAAATATAGATTTCTTTTTCTGTAACATCAGCATAGATTTGCATCATCATAGGGTTCTTCCAAGAAATTCCGCCACAAGCATAAAGTTCATCTACAGGTACCCCTGATTCTTCAAAGGTTTCAATAATTATCTTTTTACCATAGGCAGTTGCTTCAATTAATGCTCTGTAAATTTCTTCTGGTTTGGTAGCCAAAGTCATGCCAAGCATCATTCCAGTCAAATCCACATCAACTAGCACGGAGCGATTTCCATTCCACCAGTCAAGAGCAACTAGGCCACTTTCTCCTACCTTTAGCTTGCTTGCTTTTTCTGTTAAATATTGATGTATATTTTTTCCTTCTGCTTCTGCAGCCTTTTTATATTCAAGAGGAACACAGTTGTCTACAAACCATTCAAAATGATCACCTACACAAGATTGACCCGATTCATACCCAAAGAAGCCAGGAAGTACTCCATCTTCTACTACTCCACACATACCCGGTACAATCTTTTCTTCTGTTCCAAGTAAAATGTCACAGGTAGATGTTCCTATAATCATAAGCATCTTACCAGGTTCTGTAATTCCTACTGCTGGTAGAGACACATGGGCATCTACATTAGCTACACCTACCGCCGTTCCTGGTAAAAGGCCAATTTTATCTGCCATTCCCTTCACTAACTCTCCAGCTTTTTCTCCAAGAGAGTAAATGTCTGTACTTAATTTCTCTTCTACTACATTTTCAAGTCGAGGGTCCAGTGCCTTGAAAAAATCTTTTGATGGATAGCCTTCTTTTTTATTCCAAATAGCTTTATAACCAGCTGTACAAGAGTTTCTCTTTTCTTCACCAGTCATCATCATAGTTACCCAATCTGTTGCCTCCATAAAACGATCTGTCATCTCATAGATTTCAGGTGCTTCATCTAGAATTTGCATAATTTTAGGTATCATCCATTCAGAAGAAATCTTTCCTCCATAGCGAGCTAAAAAGTTTTCTCCTCTCTTAGCTGCTATTTCATTCAGTTTATTTGCCTCTTCTTGAGCAGCATGATGTTTCCAGAGTTTAAGCCAAGCATGAGGTTCATTCTTTAATTCTTCCCTAAAACACAAAGGTAAACCTTCTTTGTCAATAGGGAGTATAGTACACGCTGTAAAATCAATTGCTAAACCAACAATATCTTTGTTTGATACTTTTGCTTCTTCTAAAACTGCTGGAATGGTTACTTCTAGTACTTCTATATAATCTGCCGGATGCTCTAGAGCCCAATCTGGCTCTAGCTTTATTTCCCCACCAGGTAAATATTCATCTATTACCCCATGAGTATATTCTTTTACTGCTTGTGCAATTATTTTCCCTGTATCAACTTCTACTAGTACCGCTCGTCCTGATTGGGTACCGTAGTCAACACCAATTGAATATTTCTTTGACATGGCTCCTCCTATTTGTATGCAATACTGTTCCATCTAAGTTCATTTTTAAAATTACGAATCGTTGTATCTTTGTCAATAAATACAGCTTCAATTCCCATAACTGCTGCCCAATCTGCCATTTGCTCTGATGTTAGATCATAAGAAAATGCAGTATGATGAGCTCCACCTGCTAAAATCCAGGCTTCCGCACCAACACGTAAATTTGGTTCTGGTCTCCATAAAGCAGATGCAACAGGTAATTTAGGCATCGCAATATCTTGTTTTAAACATTCTACTTCATTGATAATTAAGCGGAAACGATTTCCCATATCAACTAAAGAAGTTGCTACTGCATTACCTGGTTTAGAGGTAAATACAAGACGAGCAGGGTCTTCTCTCTCTCCCATAGATAAAGGATTTACTTTGATAATAGGTTTTGCTTCTGCAATAGAAGGACACACTTCTAACATATGCGCCTGTAATATCGCTTCATTTCCTGGTGTCAAACGATATGTGTAATCTTCCATAAATGAAGTACCTTTTGCATCTTTAACTCCAGTGGCCATAATCTTCATTAAACGAACCATAGCTGCTGTTTTCCAATCACCTTCTGCACCGAATCCATAACCATCAGCCATTAATCTTTGAATAGCAAGACCTGGTAGTTGTTGCAATCCTGATAACATTTGGAAGTTGGTAACAATAGCATGATAATCATTTTCTTCTAGGAATTTCCTAAATCCAATTTCTATTTCAGCTTGTACACCTACATGTTTCTTAAACTCTTCTGGATTTCTTCCTTCTAGGGCAATATCATAAGACGCATAGTATTCTTCTATAAGGGCATTCTTTTCACTTTGGCTTACTGCTTTCACATATTCTGCAACATCCGTCATGCTATATGCATCAATTTCCCAGCCAAACTTAATTTGAGCTTCTACCTTATCTCCTTCTGTAACTGCTACATTTCTCATGTTATCTCCAAAACGAACAACACGAATGTGACTACTTTCCATAACACCTATTGCTGTTCTCATCCAACTTCCTATACGGTTTTGGATGTCTTCCTCACTCCAATGCCCTACAATTACCTTTCTTTCTATCCCCATTCGGCTTACAATATGTCCATATTCTCTATCACCATGAGCAGATTGATTGGTATTCATAAAATCCATATCAATATCATTATAAGGGATTTCTTGATTAAACTGAGTATGTAGATGTAATAATGGTTTTCTATACTCTTGCAATCCTAAAATCCACATCTTTGCTGGTGAAAAAGTATGCATCCAAGTAATAACACCTGCACATTCTTCATCCGCATTTGCTTCATTAAAACATTTACGAATGGAAGCAGAATCAATCATAGTAGGCTTTAATACTATTTCGAAAGGAAGTCTTCCGGATTTATTTAGTTCTTCTACCATAATTCTTGAGTGCTCCGCTACCTCTCTAAGTGCCTCATCACCATATAAATCCTGAGAACCTGTAGCAAACCAAAATTTGTAGTCTTTTTGTTTTAACATTTTAATTCCTCCTATTTTTATAATATTTTTTAATTTATATTTTTGAGGGCACAAGAATTTCTTATTATAAGTTCTGGTTTAATAATCCTTGCAACCTTACTCTCTTCGTCTTCTATTCCTGCTATCTTTTCTAATAGAAGTTCTGCCGCCATTTCCCCTAATCTTTCTTTCGGATGGCTTATTGTCGTAAGCTTCACGCCTCCCGATTCCGCAATAAAAGAATTGTCATATCCAGTTAAAGAAATATCCTCTGGTACTCTTAAACCTTTTGAAGATAAAAATTCAATTATTTCAACAGCAATTAGATCATTGTAGCAGACAATAGCATCAATAGAATCTCCCTTATTTAACAAGCCTTCTAAGGCTATTTTAGGTTTCACTCCTCTGTCTTCTGTATGAAACCAAATTACTTTATCAGGATCATACGGTATTCCCGATTCTTGCAATGCTTTTACATATCCCTTATGTCTTCCATTTCCCTGGGTATCATCTGCCTTAAATATTCCAACAATATATTTATGTCCCAGTTCTGCGAGGTGCTTTGTTAACAAATATCCACCCTGTACATCATCCATTAGAATATGTGGCTTATCCTTCATTTGCGGATAGATTCCTTGAATAAACACGTATGGAATCCCTCTTTGGTCTAATACTTGATATTTATCCATATTTCTACAATAAATTTCACTTTTACTTGGTTCAATAATTAAACCATCGATATCTTTAGTCAAAATGTCCTCTAAACATTCTGCTTCTCGTTTTCTACTATTTCCAGTATTCTTTAGAATAATACTATATCCACTTTCGGTAAATACATTATCAATTCCTTGAATCAATCTTGGGAATATATAATCCGAAA
The DNA here is from genome assembly GCA_964475115.1 of uncultured Lachnospiraceae bacterium. Classification (GTDB taxonomy): domain Bacteria; phylum Bacillota; class Clostridia; order Lachnospirales; family Lachnospiraceae; genus CAYYVJ01. Next base: position 21,264 of record CAYYVJ010000016.1, on the reverse strand, counting down.
TATATGTGGTGATAACCGCAATATTCTTGGAACTTGTTTGCTTACTTCTTTTAATGCAGTAGGTTCCCTTTCCATGTTCAGCTCTAATATATCCTTCATTTTCTAGGATTGACAGGGCTTTTCTAACCGTATGTCTACTAATACTATATTCCCCAGATAACTCATTTTCAGAAGGAAGCTTATCTCCTGGCTTAATCTTTCCAGATACGATTTTTTCCCTTAGTTGTTCCATAAGTATATAATATTTTGCTTTTCCACTTTCTTTTGTCATGAACGATCCTCCTACCACCATTGTATAACTTGTACGCACATATATACAAGTTGTTTTTCTTGAAATCTAACATGAAATGATCTATGATATTACTATATTTAATTACAAATAGATTATAAACTTTAATATATTGGAGGTAATTATGAAAATAACTTTTTTAGATGCGGATACTTTAGGAAAAGATATTTCTTTAGAACCATTTAATAAACTGGGAGAGGTGAATATATACGGTTTCACTACATCAGAACAAGTTTTAGAAAGAACCAAAGACTCTGATATTATTATTACTAACAAAGTTCTAATGAATGAGTCCACACTTGGGAATAACCCAAACGTAAAATTGATTTGTATTACTGCAACTGGAACGAACATCGTGGATTTTGAATTTGCTAACAAACAAGGAATTGCTGTAACTAATGTAAAAAGTTATTCCACAGATAGTGTTGTGCAGCATACCTTTGCACTATTATTTTACCTCTTAGAAAAACTTAGATATTATGATGACTATGTGAAGCTTGGTAACTATTCTAATGATACTATGTTTACTCATTTTGAAAACAAATATCATGAATTATCAAGTAAAACATGGGGAATCGTAGGACTTGGAGAAATAGGTAAAAATGTAGCACGCATTGCTAGTGCTTTTGGATGTAAGGTTATTTATTATTCTACTTCTGGAAAAAATAATAATCCCGACTTTACACAAGTAGACTTTGACACCTTACTTTCTACATCAGATATCATTTCTATTCATGCACCTTTAACCCCTGCTACCAATAATCTTTTTACCTTCGAAACATTCCAAAAGATGAAAAACACTTCACTTTTAATTAATGTAGGACGTGGACCCATTGTAAATGAAAATGACTTGCGAAAAGCATTAGAAGAAAACGAAGTGGCCGGAGCTGGATTAGATGTTCTATCTGCAGAACCTATGGAAAAGAAAAATCCCCTTCTTACCTTTAAGGACAGTAACCGCTTAATTATTACCCCTCATATTGCTTGGGCTAGTATTGAAGCTAGAAATCGTCTGGTAGAAGAGGTTTATAAGAATGCTGAAGCTTATATAAAAGGTGATGAAAGAAATAGAGTAAACGCTTAAGAGACTCTAACTCTTTGCTATTTTTGCATTTACAGGGATAGTGATTACATGTTGTAGTGGTTTCCATACAAACACTGCAATCGTATAATCGATCATGCTATGAATTACGGTTCCTATTCCTACTAATACAATAACTGATACTATATATCCTTTTTCGTAATAGGCACTTGTCATACCACTGCCAAGATAAAAGAAGGTAACTACAATAACTTCACAAACGGCATGAAGTACTCCAATTAAAAAGTTAAACGTTAGATTGCTTTTTGCCGACATCAAAATCGTTTCATATTTTTTAAAAGCAAAAGAGCCTACTGTTGCAAATATGATATGAGTAAGTGCACGCAATACAATTACAATAGGATAGCCTGCAAAAAGAAAGCCAAGGGTTGTGATAAGTGCAACTGATATCGCTGTTACTGGTGATATAAAAATCGCTATAAATACAGGCACATGGCTTGCTAGAGTAAAGGATGCCGGTTCCAAAACAATTTTAGGGGCAAACATAGGAATTATAATACCAATTGCACTGAGCAAAGCAGCAATAATCATAGTTTGTAGTTTGTCATTTTCTCTTTTCATAATTACACCAACTCTTTCTGTTTTGTATTTTCTTTCGACTGTCTTGTCACCTGCAATGACAGGTATAATAATATAAAATTTTTACCGAATTGTCAAGTATATTTTTAAAACAAAAAGGGTTGAATCCTACACATTGTAGAATTCAACCCTTAAATTTATTTTTTTATCTATAATCTCTTCAACAACTCTTCTCTTTGTTTTTCAAAGCCTGGTTTCCCTAGTAGGGCAAACATATTCTTCTTGTAGCTTTCTACACCTGGTTGATCAAAAGGATTCACTCCTAAGATATATCCACTTACACCACAAGCAAACTCAAAGAAATAGAATAATTCACCTAAGTAAAACTCATTTTGCTCTGGAATATTAATCATCAAGTTAGGTACATTTCCATCTGTATGTGCTAATATGGTTCCATTCATTGCACTTTTATTAATAAAATCTACACTCTTTCCAGTTAAATAATTAAGTCCATCTAAGTCGATTGCTTCTTCTTCAATAAACAGGTCACATTGAGATTTCTCTACATTTAAGACTGTCTCAAATAATATTCTTGCACCATCTTGAATGTACTGTCCCATAGAATGTAAATCAGTAGTTAAATCTACTGCTGCTGGGAAAATTCCTTTTTGGTCTTTTCCTTCACTTTCTCCGTATAATTGTTTCCACCATTCTGAAACATAATGTAAGCTAGGCTCATAATTTGCCATTACTTCCACTGTTTTCCCTTTTCGTAAAAGAATATTACGAACTGCTGCATATTTTAATGCATCATTTTCTTCGAATTTATTTCCTAAGGCTTTCTCTCTACCCGCTTTAGCGCCTTCCATTAATTTGTCAATATCTGCTCCACTAACTGCAATTGGAAGTAAACCAACCGCTGTTAATACAGAAAAACGTCCACCTACATTATCTGGAACCACAAAACTTTCGTATCCTTCTTCTGTAGCAAGATTCTTAAGTGCTCCTCTAGCCTTGTCAGTAGTTGCATAAATTCTTTTTGATGCTTCTTCTTTTCCATACTTTGCTTCCAATTTCTTTTTAAATACACGAAATGCAATTGCTGGTTCTGTAGTGGTTCCAGACTTTGAAATCATGTTTACAGAAAAGTCTCTATCTCCCACTACTTCTAGTAAATGCTTAATGTAAGTACTGCTAATATTATTTCCCACATAATATATTTCAGGTGTCTTACGTTCCTGTTTAGAAATATTGTTATAAAAGCTATGTCTTAAAAATTCAATTGCAGCTCTAGCACCTAAATAAGAACCACCTATACCAATCACTAATAGTACTTCTGAATCTTCTTGTATCTTTTTTGCAGCCTTTTTTATTCTGGCAAATTCTTCCTTATCAAAATTCATAGGTAGATCTATCCATCCTAAGAACTCATTTCCTTCTCCCGTTTTAGATACAAGGGCTTCTTTTGCAGCCTCTGTTAATTTTGACATATTCTTAACTTCATTTTCTGAAATAAAAGATGCCGCTTTACCATAATCAAATTTAATTCCTGTCATTTTGTTACTCCTCCCAAACATTTATCTTTATGTACAAAAACATTATAGACATTTCAATTCTTAATAGCAAGCTTTTATCCAAAAAATTCTTTCATTATTTCTTCAATAATCCGATTATCTTCTTCAGAAATAACTCTCTCATTAACTTTTTTTACCCTATTTTCTATATCTTTCTTCTCCATATTTACCGCCGTCTGATCAATCGCGTGTTGTAATTGTAAAACATCTACTTCCAATTCATATCGTAAATGGTTTGCAAAGGTATTATCCAAATATTCATTAATATTGACCTCTAGTTGCTCTTGCTTATGGGGAATATCAGATATTTTATTTATTTCTAGCATTCCCAAAGAAAATAGTAATCCAGCAAAAAAATATAAAAACAATAACTTCGTTGATAACGCTAAAAGATATACGCTAAACATAGCTGCCACACTAAAAAAGACGCATAAATATAGGGTCTGCCACAGAATATTCTTTATTCCATTTAATGTAAATCCTTTATAAACAAAATTGTATAAATATCGCTTTGTAAGGGCTGCAGTATTGTTTACACCATGATTAATGCGATAACATCCTTCAAACTTTATCTTAATCTGTTTTAATAAACTTTCTTTTGGATTTCCCATGGTCTGTGAGTCACTAATGAATCTTTGATAAAGGTTGTGTAGCCCAATTCTACTAACCACCCCAAATATAAAAGCAAACACCATTCCATATAATAAATAGTAATTCTTTATCAATAATAACAACATACAATCCCCTCTCTCAAGCTTCCATTTTTTTACAATAATTATAGCCGATTTTTATTGGTTTTGAAAGCTTACTTGAGAGAATTTATTAGACAGAATTTTATGTCTTTCGTCATTTTATAGTCGATTAATCATTTCCACCATTAGGTTTACAGAATGAATAATTGCTTTTGCCTCAAAATCTCCATAGTCCATTTGAGCCGAATTATCTGCTTTATCGGAAATCGCACGTACAATTAAAAAAGGAACTTGGTTTAAATAAGCTACCTGAGCAATCGCCGCCCCTTCCATTTCTGTACAATATCCTTGGAAATTAGAGAGAATCCAATCCTTCTTTTCTTTATCCGAAATAAATTGATCTCCACTTACAATTCTTCCTATAAATACAGATATATCCTTATTTACTGTCTCACAGCTTTCTTTTGCTACTTTAATAAGACTTTCAGAAGCCTGAAACACAGATGTTTCCATACGTGGAATTACACCATAATCATATCCAAATCCCGTAGCATCTACATCATGCTGTAAAGCATCTGAGGATAAAACAATATCCCCTATATTAATTTCAGATTTTAGTGATCCAGCAATTCCTGTATTAATAATTGCTTCTACATGAAACAAATCAACTAAGATCTGAGCACAAATACCCGCATTTACTTTTCCGATTCCACTTTTAACAATAACAACTTCTTTTTCTCCTAAAGTGCCCTTTACAAATTCCATAGAGGCTTTTGTAAGCACTTCTTTTACAAGCATCTTTTCTTTCAGTTTCGATACCTCTTCTTCCATTGCACCAATAATACCTATCATTTTGACACCCCTTTCTTTCGAATTTATTATACCAAACAATTTCGTATTTACCTAGTTTCTTTTTCATATAATATGCTATAATGTACGAATAAGCAAAGTCAAGTAGACAAGTGTTAGTTAATCTATGCTTGCATAGAGTAGCTTACACTTGGATATTTGACGAGCAACGCGACCGAAAAAGCGTAGCTTTTGAGTCTCTGCTTATTCGAGGAAATACGCGAGCAACGCGACCGAAAAAGCGAAAGAAAAAAGCCCCTTTTATATAAGCAGCTTTTTTAAGAAATATGTTAATAGATAATCTATTTTGGGAAAAGAAGATTTTTATTTCCCGACTTCTTAATAATATAACGTTTGAACTAGTAAAAAATTACCACTTTTTAAAAATTATTTAAATATAAAGCAAGAGGAGATTTTTATATGAAAAAAATTGTATTAACTGGTGGAGGCACTGCAGGTCATGTAACGCCAAACATAGCTTTAATTCCTAAACTAAAGGAAGCGGGATTTGATATTAGCTATATTGGTACTTATGATGGAATTGAACGAAAATTGGTTGAAGAATTGGAAATACCCTACTTCGGAATTTCTTCTGGAAAACTGCGTAGATACTTAGATATAAAGAATTTCACCGACCCTTTTCGGATTATTAAGGGCTATTATGAAGCAAAAAAACAACTAAAATCATTGAATCCAGATGTTATTTTTTCAAAAGGTGGATTTGTTACTGTTCCTGTTGTCCTTGCCGCAAAGCAATGCAAAATTCCAGTTATTATACATGAATCTGATCTTTCTCCTGGTTTGGCTAATAAATTATCCATTCCTGCTGCCAGCAAGATTTGCTATAGCTTTCCTGAAACAGCATCTCATCTTCCCAAAGAGAAAGCTGTGCTTACAGGATTACCTATTAGAGCGGAATTACTATCTGGAAATAAATTGGAGGGTTTAAAATTTGCTAATTTCACCGCAAATAAACCTGTAATCCTAGTAACCGGAGGAAGTCTTGGATCCGCTACAATTAATGCTTCTATACGATCCATTTTGCCTGAATTATTAAAAAATTTTCAAGTCATCCATATTTGTGGAAAGGGACACCTAGATAGCAGCTTAAATGACATAGAAGGCTATAAACAACTTGAATATGTAAAAAGAGAACTAAAAGATCTTTTTGCTTTAGCTGACTTAGTCATCTCTAGAGCAGGTGCCAACTTTATCTGTGAAATTTTGGCTCTACGTAAGCCCAATCTATTGATACCCCTTTCTAGAGTAGCGAGTCGCGGAGATCAAATACTAAATGCTAACTCTTTTCAAAACCAAGGTTTTAGCATGGTTCTTGAAGAAGAAATGTTAACAAACGATACTCTCTTATCTTCTATAAGAGAATTATTTGAAAATCGAAATACTTATATCCATAAAATGAGTGAAAGTAAGCAATCCAATGCTACTGATATGATTGTCAAACTAATAAAAGAAGTCGCCAAGTAGGCGACTTCTTTTATTAGTTTTCCTATTACCACATTTCATTAATTTCTTTTTCAAATTGTTTTTTCAAATATTTTCTAGCACGAAACAATCTTACTCTATAGGTACCTACTTCAATTCCTAATGTTTTACTTGCTTTTTCTTGAGATACATCTAAAGTGCAATGTGTACTTAACGCATTTCTTAGGTCTTCTCCCAGTTTTTTATAGCCTATTGCAATTTTAGCAAGCAACTCTTTCCTGAGCATGTAATTCTCTATTGATTCCTTATGATCCCTTAGCTCATATACATCAGCATAATCCCCTATGTAAATCACTTTGTTTTTATGACGCTTCCGATTTACATCAATTGCTCTGTTTTTTGTTACAACTCGTAACCAAGCCTTTATCTCTCCCTCTTCCTCAAATGAATCTAGACGATCCAGGAGTTTCATAAAAACATCCTGGCTTACATCTTCTGCATCATAATAATCATTTAAGTACTCAATCGCAATCTGTTTTACAATTCTAGCATACCTTCCGTAAAATGCCTCAAAGTCCCACGTCTCCCCCACGTATTAGTCCTCCTGATTATATCATTAAACTTCTCTTTTTATAATTTTTTCGATATCCCCTAAATCATAATTAATCGGTGCTTTTTCTTTGGCTTTCAAACCTATATCATCATTCTTATATCTAGGAATTAGATGCATATGAAAATGAAACACGGTTTGCCCTCCATCAATACCGTTGTTTTGTAAAATATTGAATCCATCACATTTCAAAGTATCTTCCATTTCTTTTGCCATTTTTACAGCTAAAACAAATACCTTTTTAGCTATATCTTCATCTAAGTTAAAAATATCATGAAAATGTTTTTTCGGTAAAATAAGAGCATGTCCCTTTGTTGCTGGATCTGCATCTAAAATCACTCTGAAATCTTCATCTTCATACAATGTTCGTGTTGGAATTTCTCCATTTGCAATTTTACAAAAAATACAATCTTTGTTCATACTGAAACCCCTTCCAAAATTTTTTCTAATATAGTTATTTTATCCTATATTTTTGATTTTTACAACATTGAACCATATTTGCATTCCTTAAATAGTCTAAAAACGATATTATCTTTCACAAACCGATAATAACAGCATAAATATTGTCATTTTTTGTTTACTATATGTAATTGCCTTCTAATTTAAAAGATGTTAAAATTTGTCATGGAGGTGTTTTTTATGCTAAAAGATAAAAATATACAAGAACAAATACAGTTGGTATCACAAGTTTCACATGATTTACGTAATATTCTAACACTAATTGACAGCTCCCTACAATTAATGGAAAGCAATCATCCTGAAGTTACAGACTATAAATACTGGCCAGAAACAAAAAAAGATATCAAGTATATGAAAACCTATTTAATTGCCTTGTCTGATTATAATAAAAGTGGGACGCTTTCTTTAAAAAAATTTGATATAAGAAGAATGTTAACAGAGATTTGTCAAGAAGTATCGTTTACTCTCTTCGATCAAAAAGTAGACATTACTTTAGATCTTAGTCAAGAAGTTCAATATATAGTTGGTGATCCAATGAAATTGAATTATGTTGTAAGGAGTCTTATAAAAAATTCAATTGAGGCATGGGAAGCACGAAAAACCTATGAAGCAACAGATACAGATGCAAAAATAAGAATTGTATTAGAAAAATCAGATTCTGGGATAGTGATTAAAATCGTAGATAATGGACAAGGACTTGCATCAGAAATTATAGATGATGCATTTACTCCTTTTTCTACATCGAAAAAAGAACATGTTGGTCTTGGATTACCGACTTGCCTTCGCATTATTCAGGCACATAATGGAACGGTAGACATAGAAAGCAAAGTTTCAGTAGGCACTACTGTAATTGTATGCTTACCTTTTATAGAGCTATAATTTAAAACAACAAAAAACTAAGCCAAGAGTTTGCATATTTGCTTTCTCCTGGCTTATCCTTTTTATAAATTAATAGAGTTTTTCACGAAAAATAAATGCCTGGTCTAGCATTCTCAAGTTTTTAAAATCTCCTTTTGATGTAAGATCTCCTGACATGAACCCTCTTTGAAAGCTCATTCTTCCAGATATAATTTCTTCCAACTTATTTGAGCTTAGTTTTATGGTAACATCTATATCCTGTTTCTCTCCATAATAGCAAATAAGTTCTTTTTGATTCACTTCTAAAATTATCGTTTGATCCTTATCTTGTATTACAATACCATAACTAGCTTTAAAATCGTCTACAGGCTTAAAGCACTTCTTAAAATCCTCTATATATAGCTCTGTTCCACTAGCAAGTTTTTCACCCAATTTATTTTTATATAATCCCGCCAATTCTTCGATATCTTGCTTTTGCTTCTTTACGTAAACGTCACTTGTTGCATACTTAGAAAGTTGTTCATTTTCCTGAGGCGTAAAATCCATTTTACCCTTTAATATATTCTGCTTAATAGCCAATGTACTATTAGGCAGCATCTTAGTTTTCTGTGAAATAGAGCGATATAAGTCCTCTGCCTGTTTTTCTATTATAAGCCCATAATCTTGATTTAGTTCAAAAGAAATTGCATCATCTACGTAAGCACATAAGCCTTTACATGAACTTCCCCCTATCATCTCCCAAGAGTTTACAAGAGTAAGTTGAGCTTCTCTCTCTCCATATGTAGTTGACATAACAATTGGAACCATATAAATATTGCTAATTTTAGATTTGTCGCCATAAAGCCAACAGGCATCTAAAAAGAGCTGCATGTATCCTCCGATTCCAATCCATTCTACAGTCGTTGCCAGAATAATTCCATCTGCTTCCTTTAATGTCTGTGGTAAAGTCATGATATCATTTTTTAATTCATGCAAGTTATAGCGTGTCACATTGACTCTTAGCTCTTCTAATACGTTTTGAATTTTTCCAATTACATAAAGGGTTGGATCATCAATAAGACCTCTTCCACCATAATAAATCGCTACATTCATACTACTCTCTCCATTTCTTTTCTTCTATGTTTCGTCCTTTTCTTTGGATACAAGGGTATTGCTATTAAAAATCCAATTAGCAATCCACCAATATGAGCTGCATTATCTATACCAGGGCTCATAAATCCTGAATAAAGAATATAAACAATTAATATTCCAAGTCGTACACTTGTTAAGTCTTCCAGTCTTCCTTTATTCTTTATAAGTGTGTAGAACAAGGCTCCAATAACACCAAAAACAGCTCCAGATGCTCCTGCTGCCACAACAACTTCCCCATTTATATAATTATACATAAAAGAGCAAAAGCTTGCACCCAAACCCGATACAAGATATAAAAGAAAATATCTGATTTTACCCATGGCTCTCTCCAAATTATCCCCTAAGAACAATAAAGAAACCATATTTCCTGTTAAATGGTTTACCCCAAAGTGTAAAAACATAGATGTAAATAGTCTGTAATATTCACCATTTGTTGCTATTAATGGACCAAACATGGCGCCATTATTAAGCATATAGTAGGCATCCTGTGTATTTCCACCTATCTCTAAAGCAATAAATACAGCCACATTTATAAGAACAATTAATGTATTAACAGGTGAAAAATATTTTGTTTTTTGCCTTGTCTTTGATTTTCTATGAATAGCAGATTCTTCTAGTAATCCTTCAAGAGTTTGTCTCAGAAACAAATAATCAGAGGGTTGGTTCTCATAGATAATCAGTCTATCATACTTCGTATCCACGATCCAATAGGAATTATCCTCTAGTGAAATTCCTCTTACCATCTCTACCTCTTTTGTGAAAAAAATAGACATAAAGTCAACTACCTTGTAATTTTGTTGGAGAAAACTTTCTTTTATTTGCATTTGGACATTATAAATGTTTATTTTTGAAAGCAAATGATTCGTATCATTTGGGGTGACAAGATCAAATAAATTTAATACATATACCTTCTCATCTCGAATTATATAATTAATAGATAGTTGAGCTATGTTCGTTTTTAGATGGTTGAATTGATTTTCTTCCAATATCTTCTCAAATTCTCGAATCATCAAGTCACCTCCCATGTGTATTACTTAGAACTTTAACATGATAAAAAGTGTCTGTCAATTATAGATTTGCTCCTCTGCAATCTATTGAAATATATAAGAAATACTTGCTATCCCCACTTCATCTCCAATAAGTAGTTCTTTTTTTTCATTGGATTTTAATAATACTCCATTTATACTAACACCATTGGTAGAATTTAAATCAACCAAATAGTAACCGCCATTTTCTTCTTCAATACAAAGGTGCAATCTACTTACAAGTGGATGATCAATAACTTTATCTGCTTGTCCTTTTATTCTACCAATTACATAAGGAAAATGACTAATCACTATTTCCGACATCTCATGATTGTAAATAGGAATAAGCTTTCTTGGGTCGCCTTTTTTTGAATATGCTAAAAGTACAGTATCTCCATATGGCTCTTGCTCCTCTGCTACAAGTTCTGGCTGTATTGAATACTCATAATCTTCCTCTTGTTCTTCCTCATAGGAGAGTACTTCTTTCTCTACAATTATTTTAGAATTTTTGCAAATTTTTAGAAGCTTCATAATAGCAAGAAAGCTGATAGCTATTTCCATAGACAAAAATGCCACTATTTTTACCAGTAAGATTAGTGACTTAGGTCCTGCTGCCACTATATAGCAACATCCAGAAACACCTATTCCAAAAGCAACTATTAGAAACATGGAAATTGCAATCTTGCCTTTTAGAGAGCATCTTAAAACCTCTTTTTCTACATTTATTTGTTGCATAAATACTTGTGGCTTTACAAGCGAAGTATAACTATTTTCAACTTTACCTTCCCTTATCTCCTCACTTATACATCTTGACAGCGTTTGATCATTTATTAAAGCAAGTAGATCTCCTATTTGAAACTCCTCTTTTTGACTACTCTGATAAGCTCGATAGGCTAACTCAACCGCTTTCTTGTCCTCATAATCAACTTTTTCAATTAACTTTGAAAATATTTGTTGTAAGCCTTTCAAATTATCTCCATTATAAAAAGGGTTATAACAAAAATGTAGGCTATAAGCTCCTGGAATCACATATATGTATTCTGGATCTAAGACTATCCCATTATCATCTAATAAATATTCTATAATAACTTCCATTGTTTTAATAATACATTCTAAAATCTTCTTTAAGTTCTCATATGTCACTGGCTGCCTTTCCAGAATCATAGAAAGTTTTTGCTTAGAAGAAATATCATAGTATAACTCCATTTTATTATCTATATTTCCAACAGATAGCTTCAGCAATTCTTTAATATCATTATTAATCAATATCAGTATTTTATAATCTTGTTTATTGACATCTGCCTCTGTTTCAACAATTAAGTAATTACTATTTATATCCCTTTGATATCTGACGTTCAATAGATTCACCCCTTTTAGGTTACTCCCACAACTTCTTAATTCTTTCAACTACTACTTGGTTTTTTCTAACATAATCTGGACTTTCCTGGATCTTTACAGCTTGTTTTATTTTTATTTCATTATCTGCTAAAATCGATATTCCAAATCCATTAAAAAGTGGATTTAAGTACTCTCCAAATATAGAAACTATAACCTCTCCTTCTTTTTTTTCCACAATTATATTCTTTATTTTAGTTGATATAAGTACCTTGCTTATTCTATTATTTCCATAAGCTAATAGCTCCTCCTTGCTATAGCTTCTAAATGAGGATTTCTCTATGAATCCCCCTCCACTACCAACTAGTGCAATTTCATATGCCACATTGGTTATTACCTCTTTATCATGCAAATAAAAGGCAAAACAAATAAAGTATAATAAAATAAAAAAAATAAATGGTAAAAGTAAAGATGCTTCAACTGTGTAACTACCTTTATTCCAATCATTAATATTCAACTTCTTCAAATCATCACCATTCCAATATATGCACACAACAAAAAGGGAACAAACGGTATTTTTTGTTTTTGTCGTAGCTGTCGTGTTATTAATAAAAAACCTGATGTAATACCAGATAATAATAAACCATACGATAACAATGCCATATTTCCCCAAAAACCCAGATACAAACCACATGTACCTATTAAGAGTCCATCTCCCTTAGCAATCGCGCCCTTTGAAATCCAGCTCACAAATAAAAGAAAGATACCAATTAAAACCCCTCCTAAGATTTCAACCAGAGAAAATACTGGATTGAAAATTGATAATAAGATCCCGATTATTGCAAATAACGCCATTCCTATTAATGGAATTTTCATGGCCTTTATATCTTCAACACTACACCATACTAATAAGATAATAATTAAAATAGTCCAATCCAAATTAATTTCCCCCTTGTTTTTCACCACATCTTTTACACAATCTTCTATCTGATACTTCAGATATTGACACCGTTTTCACTCCTCTTTTTAAGCCGCTACAGCCAATACTGGAATGATACCTCGTTCCTGTATTAGTTATGTAAACCAAATTGCCCCCAATATTATTTTTTATGCATATTTCACAGCTATAATACTTTCCTCCTGATTGGTTTCTTAAGTCTTTTATTTTATTAAAATCCACATTTTTAATAGATAAGTTAAGATGAGTACAATTAGGATTGTCATGATATACTGTTCCTGATTCCGTTATATACACCATCTCCTCAATTACATTTGAGTCCTCTCCATCTGTTGGTATGTAAAATCCTGTCCATGCCTTCACACGACATCTCTGAATAAATACTAATCTATTCCATCCCTCTACATAAAAAGGTATTTCAATTTGATATCTTAATTTAAAATCGATTACATCATCTTTTCCTAAAAAGTCTGATCCAATTAAATGAATTCCATTTTTTCCACCTTTTATGTAAGTATTTGTAAGCCAATCTCTGCCTACTCTTTCTTTTATTTGTTCACTTGCATATATAGTAGAAAAACCATTTATAAGCAAACTACCTATTCCACTTTCCAAATTTCCCCTTAGTTCCTCTTCCTCCTTTGAGGAAAGTTCCATTATTTGATCATAGGTAAAAGCATACCTAGCTGATTCTCTTCCTACTTCTAACAAAGCTATATTTAATCTAGTTTGAATACTCATTACGACTAAAAAACATAAAATTCCTATTAAGGCAAATAGAAATAATGGAAGGACTAATGCTGCTTCAACAGTTATACTTGCCTTCGCATTTCTATCATAAGAGGTGGAAAGAGATGTTCTTTCCTTATCATTTTTGTTTAAATAAAATAATACTACTTTGGGATTTTGTACTTGGAGAAGTTCTGTTTTTTTACTTTCTTTTTGTTTGTAAGGAAAGAACATCTCTCTCCACCCCCTTTGCCTATTTATACGAATATGCTTTCTTTATTGAAAATTCATACCTCTGACCATTCCCTACATAACCCTTCATAAACGGAATTGCCAAGAACATTGGCTCTGTACCATAAGTTGCCACTACTTCCAACGAATAAATACAATTTTTCATATAGAATTTCACATCATATGACTTTCTAATATTTTCTTGAATTAAGTCCATTATTCGATACAACTTAGTTTCCCTTTTTTCACTTAATAAAAGCAGTCTTAAATAATCTACGTACTTTAAGCCTTTTTTAGTATTTGTCTGTAATCCTTCTTTGGAAGAACCGTTACTAAAAAATTCAATGAAACCGCTAAGGCTCATTTTCCAATCTCTAGAATTCTTCACTAACTCCACGGCATTACCAGCTAATAGTTCTTTTATATCTATAATAGACTCTACAAATGCCCAGGCAGCTAGGATAAGCAATTGTGTGACTTTAATCAGCCCATACATCCCTGTAAAACCAACTAGGCTTATTGCAAGCATTTCAGCTTCTTGTTTCTTTCCACTATCCGAAAACAGATACATTAAGTTCATACCTTCTCTAATTCCTAACAACTTGTTAATGATTTCTTTTAGATTTTCTTGATCCGAAGCATTTCCAGCCAAAATATACTCTACCTCATAATCTAAAGCCTTTTCTTCCTTTACATCTAGTATGTTTCCAAATTTCTTTATTACATATTCATTCGTAAGAAGAGTCCTTCCAACTACCTCCAATAAAACTTCTTTTTTTGAATTTCCTTTAGGCATATCTAAAGATAAAAGCCCCTCACAAGGAATCTCTTTTTTAGATACTTCCAGTTCACCTGGAATTACAAGAGAGTAGATACCATCCTCCACAAGCCTAGCTATCTCTTCTAGTAAATTGCCATTATTATTCTCTAGCTCTTCATCATTATAATTAATTTTTAAGTTCTCCTTATTATATCTACCCATAGAAGATTTACATTGCTCCAATGTACTTATTAAGCTTCCGATGTCTCCTTCTGATATACTTCCTTGAAAAGAGCTTAAGCTTTGAATATTTGTTTCTAAAATACTTTCATTAGCCTTTAATAACTTTCCTACTTCCTCAACCTCGTAATAGTCTGATTGACCACCACTAAAGATCTTCATGGACTCAATCTCTTCCAAAATTGAACCTTGCATTTCATTACTTAAGTCGGCAAAGTCTTCATGAATATCTGCTTCCACTAAAGATAAGTCTTCCATAAATCTTTCGGTCCACTTTTTATACTCTTCTTCCTTTTTTACAGCACTTTTTGTCTGGCTATTAAGCTTCTTTTGCTCCTTTAATATAGAATTCAAGTTTTTTCTTACGGAACTCTCTACTGAAATTATCTTATTATGATATCTTGCTAATTCTTCGTCACTCTCTGCCATGGTTTCCATATTATAAAGTTCCTCAAGATCTAGAAGCTTTTCTTTTAACCCATCTGCATTTTCAGTGAAATCATCTTCAGAAGTTCTTATTTTTAAAACAAGCTCCGAAATACTATGTACTGTTTTATCTACTTTTTCTGCCTTTCCATGTATATCCGATAAATCATCAAAAAATTTCTTTACTACTTTACTTTCATCAACTAATCCTGCTTTTTCAAGAATCCACATGACGCTATCTGCAGGCATTGCATATTCCATGTAATTAATAAGTTCTTCTTCCATAACATCTCCACTATAATCTGTAGCTAGGGTACTTTCTAAAATATCAATTGATTTTATTGTGGATCTATATAAATTATTTCCTTTCAATAGTAGTTCTTTATTTGGATAAAGATTATACTCAATATACTGATTAAGCCTATTTTCATACTCATTTCTATTGTCTGTTTGATAGCTAGAATTCAAAAACAGAAGTCCATATTCTTTAAGAAGAGGTGTATAATAATCGGCAAATATAGATTCCAATCCCAATAATGTAATTACTTGATACCTCATTCTACTTCCTGATATACGCGCCGATTCTAAAGTCGTAAATAAGACTGCCAAAATTACAATTAGTACTAAGCTCAAATACACGGTAATATATCCTTTTTCTTTCATCCTCCCTCCTAATATACTTTATTTGTTTGAGATTGGATCTTGCTAAAGATTCCATTTACTAAACTACTTAATTGATTCTTGAAAATGATTACAAGTCCTATAAGAACCACCAATATTAGTATAATTTCTACTACTCCGATTCCTTCTTCATCTTCCCAAAACTTGTTTAGAAATTTCAACATTTCTCCACCTCCTTTCTAAAACCCCATAAATGCAGGTGCCATACATATAATAAGAACTACTGCAAGCATGAGAAACATAGGCATAAGAAGCTTGGTACTTGCTTCTTCTCCTAATTGTTTCGCTCTACTTTTTCTATCTTCAAATGCTTCTTTCACTTCTTCTCTTAATAGCTGTTCAAGCCCTTTATTTCCTTTTTTAAGATTTTGTTCCAGTAACCCACCTAATTTTATATATGGATGCAACCTACATCTTTTCCCAAAACTTCCATAGGCTTTTCCTTCAGATATTCCTTTTTGAATTTCATAATATGTCACCTCCATTTCTTCATAAGCATAATTGTGAACTCCTCTCTTTTTATAATCAAATACAATTCGCTCCCAACCTCTCCCTATGGTCATACCGGCACAAATAAGTAAGGTAAGTTTTGCTACTAGTTCCGGATAAGTAGTCATTAAAACATTGTTTTTTCTTTTAATTTTTTCTGATAACCTTCTATCATGAAAAATAAAAATAATTATGGCTAATAACAATCCAAATAAAAATATGTTTCCACCTTCATTTTCTTGAACTTCATAAAATGCAACCTTTTTACCTTCAACTTCTGTTGGTAATATAAGCTTTTCTGCCTCTTTCTGCTTTTTTTCTTCTTCCATTATAAGTTTATCTAAGTTCTTTTGCATTTTAGTGATTGCATCCACTTTTTCAGGCACTAGGTTTATATAAAACTGATATTCTTCTTTGTACTCCTTGTAGCTAAGAGTTGCTCTTACATAAGTAGGTATCTCTTCCTTCCTTTCTTTTAACATAATATTTCCAAAACTGTCTATATATTGATAATTTTCTGTTTCCCAATTAACTATAATTTCCGTATCTGGAATACTCTCTGGAAAATAGAGCTTAGAACTTACTTCTTCAAAAGAAGGATTTTCTCCTAATATGGCTTCCTTTAAATACTCATAGCTCTTCTCAAATAAACTACTTATTTCTTCTTCACTCATCCACATTTCTTCCACTTGAACAACCATCTTATAAGGTTCCTTTATTTCCCCTATACTCACATCTAAATTATAAAATCTACTTCCTTGCAGTGGTCTACTTAAAGAAACTAATGATTCTTGTCCACTATTTAACCCTTCTTGAAAATTTAGAATAAAAGATAATGTATTAAAAAGAAAAAGTATTAAAAGAAAGATCCCTATTTTTTTGCTATAATATACTTCCACAATCTCATGAATGCTTTTGCCTGGGCTTAAATACTTGAGATTATTATATATCTTACCTTCAAGGGACTTTTTCTTTTTATTTATAGATTTTTTTAATTTATACAAAAATTGACCCATCTTATAAAAAATATGAATTATCTTATATTTTTTTTGGATAAAATCCTCAGGCAATGTTTCACTTTTTGATAAATATAAAAGCAGACTAAATAGCAGAAATAAAGTAATATTTACTATCATCTATTTTAACCCCCCCTGTTCACACCTTTATATTTACAATGCTTTCTGATAGCTTATAAGAAATACAATAGATAATAAGACAAATGCTCATAATTATTCTTCCCATTATAGTTTCATACATAATATTTAAGAACCCAGGATTAGAAATTCTTATATATAAAATAATACCAAAAGGAATTACATTCATAATCTTTTGCTCGTATTTTTTAGCACTAAGTATTGTAAGTATTTCACGCTTTGTATCTATTTTTTGACCTATGGTTTCGGCTGTAGAATGAATAACTTGAATCAACTCACCACCACTTCTTTTTGCAATTTTGAATATTTGAGCAAAATTTTCTATGTCTTCTAATCCACTCCTTTTGCCAAAGTCCTCTAATACCTCTTCTACTGTAAGATTTATATGAATCTGATGAATCATATAATTAAACTCTTTAGAAATATAAGAGTCTTTACCATACAGAAGGCTTATTTCCACATATGCCTCACGAAAGGCGTTCTCTATGGCATATCCTGTACCCAAAGAAGCTGAAAGCGACATAATTCCATCTTTAAACTGAGTATTTAATTGCTCTTTACGTTCTTTTTTTAATCTTTCTTTATAGGAAGCAATCATAACAATCAGACCAGGGCTTAGAATAAAAGAAGGAAAAAAACTCTGATAAAACAAATAACTTATTCCTAAAATCAAAACAACTCCAATTAGTAGGATTTCTCCCCATTCCTTTTTACTAAGCTCATATGTATTATAATCAATTACCTTGTTCACCCTTCCTCCACCTTATTCCTGCACTTTCTAATTTTTTACGATTTATTAGTTTCTCTTTATCTCCTACTAAATTCCCCTTTATTTTTCCATTTTCATCTACTTCTGTTTCAACAAACTGATAAATTGAATTTAGTCCGATTTCCCCATCTTTGTATTCCAAAATCTCTACTATCTCTAAAACTCTCCTACTCTTATCTCTTAACCTACTCAAGAAAATAATAATATCAAGAGCTGCAGCTATTTGACTTCTAATTGCAGGAAGTGGCATGTCCATTCCCATTAAAACCATGGTCTCAATACGACTTAACATATCCTTGGGGCTATTTCCATGTCCCGTGCTCATGGAACCGTCGTGCCCTGTATTAAGCGCTTGCAACAAATCTAAAGCTTCTCCACCTCTAATTTCTCCTACGATTATTCGACTTGGTCTCATCCTCAATGATGTTTTTATTAAGTCCCTTATGTTTACTTCATTTTCACCAGATGAGTTAGCATTTCGGACTTCTAGTCTTACTAGGTTTTCAATCTCTTTTATTTGCAATTCTGCACTATCTTCAATCGTAATAATCCTTTCTTCCTTTGGTATGAAATTAGACATTGCATTTAAAAAAGTCGTTTTGCCAGAGCCAGTACCTCCACACACAAAAATATTAAAGCCTGATTCGACTAGCTCCCTTAGGAATTCTGCTACTTCCACTGATATGGCTTCCCAGCTAATTAAATCTTTCATCGTAATAGGTTTTTCAGGAAACTTTCGAATCGTCACTATTGGACCATCAATGGCAATAGGGTCAAGTACCACATTAACCCTTGAACCATCCTCTAATCTCGAATCTACAATAGGAGAAGCTTCATTTACCCTCCTATTCGCCTTAGCCACCATCTGTTGTATTACATCTGAAAGCCTTTCTTTTGAATAAAACTCTCTTTTATATTTGTACAACTTTCCTTCTCGCTCAATAAAAATGGCTTGATATCCATTAATCATGATTTCTGTAATTGATGGATCCTCTAGTAAATCTTGTAAGACATCTAAGCCCCTTATTGAGTCAAAGACTTCTTTTCTCCATTTGCTACGCAGCTCTAAAGGAAAATAAGCTAACTTACCACGCTTTGTTAAGACCTCATCAATGCGATTATAAATCTCTTCATTTGTCAACTCCCTACCTCTATCTAGTCCTTCAATCACCTCTTTTCTAAGTTCTTCAACCACTTTTAGTTACCCTCCTTCTCAATAATTTCTTTTACATATGATACAAACTCACCTTGCATTAACTGCTCAAGGTAATGATCCCTAATCCCTACTTTTCCTTCTCTAGTTAGTTTAAGCTTTATAATTTTTTCCATAACTCCTTCTTTATTTGTTTCCTTTAAATACTTTTCATACTCTTCCAATTTAATTGTAGATATTTGGTCCGTTTTAATAGGCATGTAAATCTTATTACACATTTTAAGAATTTCATGGGTTCCTCTTATTCCTTCAGCAAAATCAATAATTATTATTTTATAAATACTTTTATTTAATAGTATTTCAAAAAAACCCTTCCACTCTCTCAGTTCTACATCTTCTAAATCCTCTGGGCATAACACCGGACAAATATAATCTACTCTCTCTAATTTTTCTACAAGTGAGTCTAGCTTCTCTATCACTCCTTCTTTTTTTTCTCGATAATAATACATAATATCCGACAGATTATTAGAGTGTTCTCTATTTGCCAAGGTTGTAAAACCCGAAAACCTTTCAAAACTAATATACAAGGTCTTACAATCTTGTCCATAAATCTGACCTAACGCCAAAGCAAACGAAGTCTTTAGACATCTATTAATTGGTGAATATACTCCTATCAATTGCTTTCCTACTATATCTTGATTATCTCCAAGTGTTTCATAAATTGGTTCATAATATTGCAAAATTTCTTTTATAATACTTTCTGATGATTGGTATTTGTATATAGAAGGGTACTCTTCCAAATATTTTTTTTTACGCTCTGTGGACAAACATACTATCTGTCCGATATTAAGTTCTTTTAAAGAATCTGCCATTTTTTCTTTTGATATTAAAAGCATAAAGATATGATTACCTTTACTGTACTCTTCTAAGTTCTCTTGATTTGTAAATATTTGAACTTGTAAAGACATCATTTTTTTATTTATATAGTCCATGAGCTTTCTAGCGTAAGCTTCTTCTATATCATAGATTGCTAGCACTTTTATACCCATTATTCACCTCCTTCTACCCATAGAATATTTGCTGCACAAAATAAACACCCGTTCCAAGCAAAATAGCTATAGAAAAATGCATGGTATATTTGTATCCATCTTTTTTCACATCATAATAGGGAATAAACTTTCCTGTGTGAACCACAGTGATTAGAAAAACAAAAAAGAATTTAAATCTTTCAATAAGATTTTTATTGAATAAAAGAATAAAAAGGGAAATAACTGCACCAACAAAGAAAGAATAAAACATACACTTTAAGGTGGGTATAACACCTATAAAACCTGACATAATAGCAAATAGTTTTATATCTCCTGCTCCAAGAACTCCAAACCCATATGGAACTATTAGAATACAAATAGGAAGCATACATCCTATTAACATAATTAAAATCCCTGCCATACCTTGATCCTTTATGAGAAATACACTTCCTAAAAAAGCACCCCCTAAGATTAGTTTATTTGGTATTTTATGAGTTAACAAATCACAAAATAAGCCTATCGAAAGAATTAATAATAAAAGACACACTTTCATAGTAATCAACACCTTATTTAATTATTATAATTTGAGTTTTTTTGTTTGAACAAACAAGAAATAAAGATTAATCTATTTTTATATTATAAGCCTTTGAATTCTTTTTGTAAAGACATATTAATAAAAACTGTCCCATAACAATTTTGTTATGGGACAGCCTTATATAGAATTTAATTATTCAACAACTGTTGTATACATAAAGAATTT
>CAYYVJ010000015.1:0-28684 GCA_964475115.1 uncultured Lachnospiraceae bacterium | reverse complement strand
TACATTTTATAAATTGGTTGATAATTCTATTTATTTATCATATAATTATGCCTATAGTGATGTAGTTTTTTTGTTTATTAACATTATTTATGAGAGCTTTTTTGGATGTGACTAGTCACCAAACAAAAGAATGGAGAGTGAACAATGAATATTTTAGAAATGGCTATATCTATGGAACACGATTTGGAAAAATATTATTATGAACAAGCAGAATTAAATAAGGACAATGGACTTCACGTAACTTTCTCTTTATTAGCAAAAGAAGAAGAAAATCATGTGAGGATTTTAGAGAACTATCAGGATAAAATTTCATTTGAACTAGTAGATGAAGATATGTTTGCAGAAGCCAGAAATATGTTTCGTAATATCAAGGATTTCAAAAGTGAGATTAAAGACCTTCCAAGCCAATTAGACTCCTATCGAATGGCTTTAGAAAAAGAAAAAGAAAGTCTTCTTTTCTATCAAGCGCAGAAAGATGCTACAGATGAAGCAAAATTAAAGGAAGTCTTCTCCTACCTAGTATTACAAGAAGATCGACATAGTGAAATTCTAGAACAGCTAATTCAAATGTTAACCAATCCAGAAGAGTGGGTTGAGTCAGCAGAATTCGGAGAACGTAAAGAATATTAAAAAAACAGTAGGAGGGAAAAATCACTTTGGTTTCCCTCCTACTTTGTTTTATTCTACTGCTATTACAGATACAGGGCAGCTGTCTTGAGCTTCAACTGCTTTATCTTCACAATCTGCTGGAACATCTTCTTGCCACACTTCAGCTATTCCATCATCTGCCATACGAAATACATCTGGGCAAATTTCTGTACAAAGCTCGCATGATATACATCCATCTCTGTCTAAAGTTGCTTTCATGATTTTCCCCTTCCTTTAATTTCATCCGTGTAAAATTTACACTTCTTAATTTATATTATCCTATTCTGATACCAGTCTTTTTTCACCAGTAAGATCTCGAATAGACTTAATATCTTGTGTTACTTCTAATACTCCAAGATATTCACCTTCTGCACTACGTACAGCAAAATAACGAATATAGATAAACATGTTTCCTTTAGGAATCCAAAAATCCTCATGATCCTTACGTCCTGATTTGAAATCATTTACAATATCCTCTACCACATGGACACTTGCTGGTGGATGACAATTAGAAACATCCCTTCCAAGTACAGCCTTTGTACGTGGGAAAATTCTTTCTGCTGTTTGTGAAAAATATTTCACCTTATCATTTTTATCTACAAAAGTAATGTCAAGAGGAAGAACACTAAAGACACGATCCAATTCCTCAAGCTTAAATTCACCCGTTGGTAATGTTATAACACCTTCTATAATTGACTTTTCTTCTTCTTTGGTCTCTTCTACTTTTTCTTGTGTCGTTTTCCAAACAGGAACATTATTAATCAAAAATCCGATTTCATCACTATCATCAGCAATGTGTTTCCACTCTTCTTCCGTTATCATATCTAAAAGCATAGGAAGGAGAATATTTTCTTCCTTAAAAATCATTTCATCTACTTTATATAACAGACTGTTAATCTCTTCTTTAAAAGTTTCAAGATTTCCAATTCCATTTTCTAATGTTGCTATTAGTTCTTTTATCTGGGCACGAACCTCATCATCTACACCCCACATTACTTTAGGCGGTGCAGTTGTTCCTGCTTTCTCCATATATGGAAAATATAAATTTTCTTTCTTACTATAATGAATATCTATCTTCGCTAATTCTATAAGACCTTCTTTTACTTTTACGATAGCATCTTTCTTTGGAAGTTCCGCAAGATATATTTTGATTTTTTCTTCCATTAGTTTTTCAAGATATCTATTCTCTAATTTTAAAACATTTGTAGGATGTCCCGGTACTTCAGTTACATCAACTGGACGGTGAATATCTTCTATGCTTCCTTTAAACACTGCTGCATGAACATCACATAAATTTTGTATTTCTGAAACGGGAAGTCCTTCTAATATTAATGCTTGTTCAGCTGCACCTATTTCACTTGCAGAAACACCTGAAAAAGCATCATCAAACTTTTGTTTCACTTCATCAACCGTTTTCCCATTGTGTAACTCTGCTAAAATCTCTTTTATAACTTGTTGACGATATTCTCTGTTATTAATATATTCACTCATATTTTCCTCCTTCTACTCTTTTACCTCGTATCCTCTACGTGTAAGTTCCTCTATAATAAATTGCATCTCTATCTTTTTAGCAATAGAGCCTTTTTTAATTGTCATAAATCTCCCTACTGTCGAAAGCATTCCAGGTTTTGTAATATCATGAAATCCCAGCTCGTCCAAAATCTGAAGCAGTTCAGAATCTTCATTGCACAACTCATATACAGTTTTACCTAAATCAATTAATTTAGTACTCATAAAAAGTATCTCTCCTTTCTTTGGTTAACATTCATCACTTTTATATTAAGCAAATAGAAAGTCGTTTTCTAAATGAAGGTGTTCTTGACCAATAAGTTCAGGGAAAAGAATCATTTCCTCCTTCTACTTTATACTAACTATAAACGCTTCTGTCATTTAGTATATTATAGCAAGTATCAAAGGAGTGGTCTGTGATTTCAATCAAACTTTATCTTTATTCAGATATTCCTGCTATTTTTTCTAATGCTCCTTGATTAAGAACTAAAATAGACTTGTTGGAAATCGAACGTATAACATTTTCACTCTCTAGTTGCCCTAGCTTACGGCTTACTGTCTCTCTCGCCACTCCTAAATAATTAGCCATTCCTTCTCTGCTAAGTGGCAAGCGAATAACAATTCCCTCTTTTGCAACTGTCCCATATTGGGTTATGTAATCTAGGAGTAGCCCTGACACACGGGCATCAATATTTCTTACTCCTATACTTTGCAATGCATTTTCAAGCCTAGTCATGCGGCTTCCTAATTCTTCTATGATTTTCACAGCTATATCTGGATAGCTATGTAACAATTTTCTAAATTGGGACTTAGATAGCATGCAAACATTCACCGCTTCCAGTGCTTCTACTTTATAAGCTGCAACTTGGCTACTTATTAAATATTGCTCACCAAAAAAATCTCCCTCTGAAAATACGTATAAAATTTGTTCTCTTCCATCTATTGTATATTTAAATGCTTTTGCACTTCCCTCTTGTATAATTACAAGAGATTCACATTTATCACCTTCATTTAATAAACTTTCACCTTTTTTGTAACTTCTATGAGTAATAAGGTCTGCAATTTTTAAAATATCTTCATGGCTTAATGAAGAAAAAATTGGTACCTTGTGCATGCATAAACTATTAAAGCAATGTTCACAAATATGTTCTTGTTCACTCAAAACTTTTCCTCCACTTCACTAATATAGTTTTATTTTAGTTCATCCCTATAGGAGTGTCAACTTAATTTAGTTTTATTCCTACTTTTACATCATACTCCAATTCTTCTAAAAACAAACTTGGATTTGCTTCATATTGAAACCACATATTTCTATTTTTGTAACTCGTCATCGCATATAAATTTAAAAAATCAATTTTGTTATTTTTTATAATATCTTCTATTAAGAATGTTATTTCTTCTTCTATATGTTGATTTAGTATGGTTTCCTCTAAATTCAAATCTTTATTTTCCAACATTGCTTTTCCTGTAATATAGAACTCTAAATAAGGTTTCTTGTCTTGCCAATAGAACTTTATTTTTCTTTTGATAGAATCTATCTTTATAGTATAGGATGTATTCGACTCATTTAAAAACACTCTAGATTTTTCTCCATATCCAAGGGCAATAAAAAAATACCCTACTTTATCTTTGTCCAACACATATACTAATTTATTACCTGATAAAATACCGATTTCCATTACTTTTAAAATCTCATTTTCTATATTTAAAACAGGTAAATAAGTAGTTAAACTTTGCTTGTCCGAACTCAAAATCAGATCTGAAAGTGTAATTTTATTTTTTCCCTTTTGTAATAAGTTAACTTGATACATTTGATCTA
Source organism: uncultured Lachnospiraceae bacterium (assembly GCA_964475115.1). Classification (GTDB taxonomy): domain Bacteria; phylum Bacillota; class Clostridia; order Lachnospirales; family Lachnospiraceae; genus CAYYVJ01. The sequence continues at coordinate 24,708 of CAYYVJ010000015.1, read as the reverse complement.
AATAATTTCCTATTCCACCATTTAAATTTCCGTTTAATGAAAACAAATCTTTTATGCTTGGACTAGACAAAAAAACAAGTGTATTTCTACTTATCTCACTTTTTTCTTTTGTGTAGTGCAAAAAATCCTCCAATACATTGGAGTTTTCTACCACTTCTTTATTTATAATAATTGCTTTTAAATGACTAAAATCCATTTTCTTGCTGGACTGTAAACGGTAGGATTCTTCTATTTCATAGTAATTTTCCCCACTAACTTCCACAAGCAATTTCTCCTGATCATGACTACTTTGGCCTGTTAAAGCTAATAAATCAGGTAGTATATAATAAACTGTTAAACTGCCATCAATATAGTCTACTCCTATTGCCTGAACAAAATCACGATCTTCTATTTCTGTCATATCACTACAACCAGTAAAGGCGGAAATAGAAAATATTAAGATAAAGGGTAAAAGTAAATGTTTGATTTGTTTTTTCTTCCACTTATCCCTACACTTATGAATAAATAATACCAACAAAGGGAGAAACAAAGATAATGGTATTCCAATATTATACATGTAGATTTCATAATAAAAAAACATTTCTTCTGTTTCTAGTGGTATCATAGCCGCAGCAAAGACAGCTAACAATACAGGTATCATAAGATACTTTCTATTTGAAACATGAAATATTTCTTTTCCAATATCACTTAAATAATATATAAATCCACTTATAACTGTAAATGTACTAAAAGTCCATATTCCCATAATTATTCCATCTTGCCTTTGAATTGCATTTCCTGGCAATTCTATAATCTGTAGTGTGGTAATTGTAGACCATAATTTGTTACTGACTTCCTGGGAACCTAGAAGTCCTATGGCTGTAAGAAAAACCAACAGATTAAAGAAACTTACAATAAGAACACCACCTGCCACATAGGGATAAACACTTCTAGACTTCTTTTTTCCTTTATTTAAAGTGCGAACCATCGGTATACAAAATAGTAATAAATCGAGTAAAGTAAAAAGCAAAAAGACAGAATAGCTTCCAGAAACTATTTTATCTGTTTTAGTATAGAACAGAGGCATCAAATTACTAATTTCAATGTTTTTAAGACCTAGTAAAAGTAATCCTAGGATAGGTATCAAAATTAAAAAATAAATAATTTCTGCAACTCTGGCCCTTACTTCAAACCCTTTATATGCCATATAAGTAGATACTAACAAAAGAAGTAAAATGATAATACGTAAATCCAAATCTTCTAGCAAAGTGGCTTTTATAACCTCTCCAAATAATCTTACAACTAAAACACATGTAAATAAAATTTTTATACTGTATAAGAAAGCAATTAAAACAGAAAAAAGACTTCCGCCTCCTTCTTTGGCATATTGGAGGTAACTCCCATTTATTTCTTTGGATATAATAAGAAGAATCCATGCAAAAACAAGCGCATAAACTGTGGCAAGAAGGATTCCAATGACCCCATCCTTACCCAAAACGGATGCTGCTATCTTAGGGACTATTATTCCTGTCACACTAAACAAATCAATTACAACTAATCTTTTTAATTGCTTTACTGATATTTTTTCATTATTTGAAAACATCTATTTCCCCTCAACTTTATTTCTTTTCTTTATTCTTCCAAATCAATCTATTTCTTTCATTTTTCATAGTAAAAATAGGTCGCTTCTTTAAGTCTTTAATCGAACGTTTAATAAACGCATCGTTACGATCACTCCCATCATTGATTTCACTTGCTACAAAAGGCGATAAATACAATGTTCCAAAGCTTTTCAGACTAGCTAAATGAATCAATATCAACATAAGACCTATAACAAATCCAAATAAGCCAAAAAAAGCAGATAAGAAAATGATTAAATAGCGAATTATTCGAAATGTGGATGCAAATTCTTCATTTGGAACTGTAAATGCTGCAATTGCCGTCAATGCAACAATAATTACTACCACAGGGCTTACTAAGTTTGCACTTACTGCTGCATCTCCAATAATTAATCCTCCCACGATTCCTAATGTATTTCCCATCGGGCCAGGCAATCTCACTCCTGCTTCTAACAGCATTTCAAAAGCTAATTCCATTATAATGACTTCAATAAGTACCGAAAAAGGGACTCCCGCCCTAGATGCTGCCATGGATAGTGCTAATGCTGACGACAAAACTTCCGCTTGATAGTTTACTACTGCTATATAGAGCCCTGGAAGGGCTAATGTAAGGAATGCACCTATATACCTCAATATTCGAAGCCAGCTAGCAATGCTCCAATGATTATAGGCATCATCAGATGCCTGAAAAAAAGAATTTAATGTAGTAGGTAAAAGTAGGACCATTGGAGAGTTATCTACAATAATAGCAATTCTTCCTTCCGTAATAGCTGATGCTACTTTATCTGGACGTTCAGTGGCCTGAAACTCAGGAAAAATCGAATTCTTATTATGTCGCAAAAGTTGCTCTAACATTCCACTATCAAAAATACCATCAATAATAAAATCGTTTATCCTTCTCTCAATGTCTAGCAATATTTCCGGCCTTACAAGGTCATCTATATAAGCTATAGCCACATCCGTCTTAGTTCTTGTACCAATTTTTATTTGCTTTATCTTAAACTTAGTGTCTTTTACTCTTCTACGTAATAGTACCCGGTTAATATAAAGGGCTTCACTAAAACTTTCCTTAGAACCTCTTATTGCTACTTCATTTTCGCTTTTTTCTACTCCTCTACTTGGGATTTTTCTGTAGGATACCCAAATAGCTTTTTCATATCCATCCACGAAAATCAGAGTATCTCCACCAAAAACATGTTCCATACATTCATTCATGGTGAAAACTACACCTAGATCTGCTGCTCTTAGTCCATGCTCTTTAATGTAATCGAATTGATCTCGGGCTGGCATAAGTTCCATTTTATAAAGGAGGTAGAAAAAAATACCTTCTTCGATTAAGAGTTTATCTATCATATTGTCAATGTAAACAACATAAACTTCAATTCTATTAATACCACCAATCTTTAAACGTCGTTTAATAACATCTGCACTATCTGCAAACATTTCTTCTAAAACATTTATATTTTCATTTATGTCCTCTACTAAAGGAACAATTATTTTATTATATTCATCATGAAATTTACTCATTTTTCACCTACCTTTATGATTTTCTATAGTATATCCATTTATTCACTTATTATAAAAAATTTCATACAATAAACAATAATCCAATAAGGAGGGTTTATGAAAAAACAATATGATGCCGCCATAATCGGCGGAGATAAGAGGCAAATCTATTTAAGTGATTTTCTAAAAAATGAAGATATTTCTGTTATTTCATATAAAATACCCACCTCTGAAAATGAATTGTTTAGTGATTCTCTCACCCTAGAAAAAATATGTAATCAAAGCAAAGCCATCCTTGTACCTTTCCCTATGTCTAGGGACCATATACATCTTACTTCTGTCAATCGTTTAAATGAAAAAGACAATTCTCTTTTAATAGATGAACTTCTTACACATTTACATTCTAGTCACATTCTTATAGGGGGTGGTCTCACAAAAGAAACCATATGCTATTGTAAGAAAAATAACATCCCATTTTTTGATTTAATGGAAAATCATACGGTCACTACTTTAAATGCTGTAGCCACTGCCGAAGGAACAATCGCAAAGGCTATTTCTGAAAGTACGGGTAATTTAGATCATAGCCAAGGTATCGTTCTTGGATTTGGAAGATGTGGGAAAATCTTAGCAAAAAAATTGCATGGGTTAGGAGTTCACGTTACTGTTTGCGCTCGTAGCAAAGAAGCCCTTGCAGAAGGCTATGCTTTTGGATATGAGGTTCTTGAAATGGATAACTTGATCAACAAAATAAAAGGGTTTGATTATATATTTAATACCATACCATCACTCATATTAACGGAAGAGATCTTAAATCAAGTATCTGCAGAAATAACTATAATAGATATTGCATCCGCTCCTGGTGGTCTAAATTATGAGGCTGCCATGAAGCAAAAGTTAAATGCTCATTTATACTTAGGAATACCAGGAAAAATTGCACCAAAGGCATCTGCCCAAATTTTAGCAAATGAAATGATTCCAATTATAAAAGGAGGAAAAGAATGAAACTAGCAGGAAAACACATAGGTTTAGGTATTACTGGATCATTCTGCACCTATGAAACTTTGTATATAGAAGTAGAAAAGTTAATAAAAGAAGGGGCTGAAGTTTATCCTATTTTCTCAAAAAATGCAGCTTCTATTGATACTCGTTTTGGAAATGCAGTTGACTTTATAGAAAAGATCGAAACTCTTTGTAACAGAAAATCTATTTTGACAATTGAAGATGCCGAACCCATAGGTCCAAAAGATTTATTTGATGTAGTACTAGTTGCACCATGTACCGGGAATACTATAGGAAAACTTGCTAATGCTATCACAGATACCCCTGTTTTAATGTCCTCCAAAGCGCATCTACGTAACCAAAAACCACTTGTAATTTATTTGTCCACTAATGATGCATTAAGCATGAATTTTTCAAATATTGGTACTTTATATAATTCTAAGAATATTTACTTTGTACCATTTGGCCAAGATAATTATCTCCTCAAACCAAACTCAATGGTGTCTTTACCTGAATTTATCATACCAACTCTAGAATTGGCTTTAGAAAAAAAACAACTCCAGCCCGTTATCTGTAGTTATAAAAAATAAATTCTGTATTTGTAGTTCGTTTTTAAATATGTTACTATTAGATTATAATTTCGACTTTTACAAAGAAATTACAAATTGCTAAAATGAGGAGGTTTTTTATGAAATTAACTTTTTTAGGCGCAACACATGAAGTTACAGGAAGTAGTTTTTATTTAGAAGCTTGTGGAAAGAATATTTTAATTGATTGTGGAATGGAACAAGGAAGAGATTTATACAAAAATCAAAAACTCCCTATAGCAGCAGCTGCTGTAGATACTGTATTATTAACCCATGCACATATGGACCACTCCGGAAACCTTCCACTCCTTTATGCTCAAGGATTTCGTGGAACTATCCATGCAACTGGAGCCACCGTAGCACTGTGCGATATTATGCTCCAAGATAGTGCTCATATACAAATGTTTGAAGCAGAGTGGCAAAATCGTAAAAGAAAACGAAAGGGTGAAGAACCTTTTATACCAGCATATACCATGGAGGATGCACTTAGCACTATAAAATTATTTTCTCCTCATAAATACCAGGAAAAATTCACTTTATATGATGGAATCGAGATACGTTTTACTGACGTAGGTCATTTACTTGGTTCTGCAAGTATTGAAATTTGGATTACAGAAGAAGGCGTTACTAAAAAAATAGTATTTTCAGGTGATATTGGAAATTTAAATCAGCCTTTAATCAATAATCCACAATATGTAGAAGAAGCTGATTATGTAGTAATGGAATCCACTTATGGAACAAAAAGTCACGGAGAAAGACCAGACTATATTAAAGAATTAAGCGAGGTAATCCAATCAACTTTTGATAAAGGAGGAAATTTAGTCATTCCTTCCTTTGCTATAGGTAGAACTCAAGTGCTTCTTTACTTTATTAGAAAAATCAAAGCTGATAAGTTGATTCACGGCTTTGATAACTTCAAAGTATACGTGGACAGTCCTCTTGCCATTGAGGCAACAGAAATCTATAATGATAATATGATTGGATATTTTGATCAGGAAGCCATGGAGTTGGTTCAGCAAGGTATTAATCCTATTTCATTTCCCGGATTAAAAACTACTGTTACAGCTGATGAATCCAAAGCCATTAATTTTGACAAAGATCGCAAAATTATAATTTCTGCCAGTGGCATGTGTGATGCCGGAAGAATTCGCCACCATCTAAAGCATAATCTTTGGAGAAGTGAAAGCACAATTCTTTTTGTAGGACATCAAAGTCCTGAAAGTTTAGGTGGTCGAATCTTAAGTGGTGCTTCTGAAGTAAAACTGTTTGGTGAAACTGTTTTAGTGAATGCACGGATTCAACGATTATCTGGAATGAGCGGCCATGCTGACCGAGAGGGATTGTTACGCTGGATAGGTGCATATAAGAGTAAACCTGAAAAGGTTTTTTTAGTTCACGGTGATCCTGAAGTAATCACTGGATTTTCCCAGAACTTAGAAGAACTTGATTATGATGTGTATGCTCCTTATAGTGGTGCTTCCTACGATCTAAAAGCAAATAAAGTAATCCAAGAAGGCGCAATTATTAAAATACAGCATGAAGAAAAGAAAAAGACATCAGCCACTACTGTATATGATCGCTTAGTAACTGCAGGTCAACGTTTGATGGTAGTCATCTCAAGAAATAAGGGTGGTACAAACAAAGACCTTAGCAAGTTTACAAGTCAAATTAGCTCTTTAGCTGATAAATGGGATCAATAAATACTATTATATTTCAATAAAAAACAGGTGGAATAGTTCAACTATTCCACCTATTCTATTTCACTCCTTAATACATTAAATGCATTGTAAAGATCTAAAATTCCATACCCCCATACGGGATTGGGATATGTGAGAAAAGATGTTCTTTTAGCTCCTCTAACTAAAAATTTCTTTATTTCAATGGTACTCATCGTAGGAAAATTCCTCTTAACTACTCCCCATTCTAACATCATAGCAGCTACTCCTACCGTGTGTGCAGCAGCCGGGCTGGTTCCTGTCACAGATACAAATCTCTGATTAGGTCCAGGAGCTTTTAAGTTCACTCCAGGTGCAGCGATATCTGGGGTTACAATTCCAATTCTGTTAAACCCTCTGCTAGCCTTTAAAAAAATACTATTATTCTCTTCATCATATGCTGTCGCCGTGATTGGAACAAATGTATTACCAAGAGACAGCACTGTAGTATAAGGATTCGGTATAGAAAAATAAGTTTCATCAGAGATAAATCCCTCCATAGGAAGCCATATATGAAAACTCAAAGTCAAATCTCCCGTACCATAAACTCGGAAACGCCATATACCCGCTGTGGGCCTTTGAAAACGCATAAGAATTAACTGGTCACCGCTTTGACTCTCGACCATTTCATAATTTAAAAATATTTTTGTCTCTTCAAAAACAAAAGAAATTTCTCTACTTTCATTTAATCTAGCTGGAATACGAGGGACATATTCTCCAGATGGAGATAATATATCAACAGAAAAAGTACTTGGTGACTCTCCCCAAAGCTCCATAGAAAATCCACCTTCATTTTCACCTACTCGTAGCTCCACCTCATCATATCCCACCTCATTATCCACTACTCCATAGTAATGTCTTCTGGCATTCCCTTCATTTCCAGCTCCCAAAACGACTGCAACTCCATTTCTCTCACTTACGCGAGAAGTAAAGGTACTAAGCGTTCCTCTTCCATCATGTGCACCTTGAGATGTTCCTAAGGCAACACAAATTGCTATCGGTTTATTTAAATCTTGTGCCTTTTCAAGTAAATATCTCATACCAAACATAATATCATTTTCTTGAAAACCAATTGCATCTCGAGGAATCATAAAAATATCTTTTAGAAAGTCCTTAGCTTCTTTTAGTTTCACAACAACAAATTCAGCCTCCGGTACAACTCCGACAAACTCCTCTTCCTCTACTGGATTGCCCGCTGCAACTCCTGCCAACATCGTTCCGTGACCAATTTCATCGGTGACAGGTACAATCTCTAAAGGATTTTCACTTTTTAATGCCTCATTTATTTGTTCTCTGCTAAATTCTGTTCCAAACTGAGTTTTATATGGAAAAAGAGTATCACTTGATATCGTTTGATCCCATATAGCTGCTATTCTTGTGGTTCCATCGCTATATTGAAAAATAGGATTTGTATAATCAATACCTGTATCAACGATTCCGATTAATACTCCTTCCCCTCTCAAATCAAATTCTGGTATTTCCCTAATCTGGCTAATTCCAGATGCCTCTAAACTCTTATGGCTGAAAATCCCAAAAATAGAGGGTATATTAGAATAATTAATATTAAAATCTTCCCGTGCTTCAAGTTGAGCTAATGGTACGTGTATAATTGCTAAATTAGCATCTAAAATATGAATTGTTGCATTTTCAAATTGCTCTAAGACTGTTTCATCACCATCATATATTACTATTATGTCAGCATATTCTTGACTATATATCCTTGCTCTTTCTTCAGGAGTCATATTTTGCCTCATATATCTTTGCTTTATTATTATATATGCAGACTTCTCCTCCCTAATGATTCTCTAACTATTAATTTGTGCAACAAACTCTTCTATGCGTTGTCCTATTAATTCTAAATCATTTCCCCTTGGAGAACCTAAGAATTCAACTGGCTCCAAAAACTCCCAATTCATATTTAATTTGGTCATGATCTCATCTAATTCTCTTTGTGCCCCACCAGACCAACCATAAGATCCAAATCGAAAAGCTTTACGATTAAACACTTTTTTCTTGCCTAACTCTTCAAGTGCTGCCGCCATAGGTGGAAACATTTTAAATTCATAAGTTGGCATAGCAAGGATAATTCCTTTGGAAGTCCATGCGGATGTTAAGATGGTTCCCCAAGAATCCTCTGGCACTCGATGAATATGTACTTTAATATCCTTTATATTCAAAAGATTTTCTACATAACGTACTGCTTTTTCTGTCATTCCATACATAGAGCCCCAAATTAGGGTTATCTCATTCCTAGCTAATCCTTTTTGGCATTCTGCGTATTCTGCATAAGCGTTCAAGATTCTTTCTGGATTTCTCCATACCAAGCCATGAGCTGGTGCAATAATCTTTGCAGAAATTTCCCTACACTTCTTTACCGCTTTATCTACCTGAGCAGAAAATGCACCCATGATATTAGAATAGTAACGAACCATTTCCTTTTCATATTCTACATGTTCTTCTTCACTTAGCTCATCATCAAATATTTGTCCTTCTGTTATGCTAAATGAACCATACATATCACAAGTAAATAATACTCCACTTTTTTGATCCATGGTAACAATTGTATCTGGCCAATGTACGTTAGGTGTTGATGTAAAGGAAAGAACGTGACCATTTCCTAAATCCAGACTATCTCCATCTCCCACACATATAATATCATCTGTATGATCATAAAAAGCCCCTAAAAGTTCTTTCGCTTTTTTACTACACACAATTTTAAATGTTGAATTTATTTTCTTTAGATCTTCTATCCATCCTGAATGGTCAGGTTCCGTATGATTAATAACTAAATATTCTATAGATTCTGGTGCGATTTCCATTTCATTTAACATTTCTAAAAGTGTTTCAGGTACTCCGTCCCAACCACACACTCCATCAATTAATGCAGTTTTTTCACCTTTGACAATATATGAATTTAAAGAAACCCCATTCGGCATTTCCCATAGTCCTTCAAATAAAATATCTTTCACATTTACCTTTAGTTGATAAATTTCTTCTGCAATTTTTGTAATGTTCATTTTTTTCCTCCATAAATATTTTCTTTAACTATTACTTAATATGGTCATAACTTTTGACAATATTGTTTCACCTATTATACCTATTAATGCACCTGTTACTATTCCTGCTATCATAAGAACAGGAAAGTAATAGAATAAATTTGCGTTTTGTAACACCATAGAAGCTATCATAATCTGCCCTATATTATGTGATACACCTCCCACTATACTCACTGTTATCCGATTAAATTTTCCAGTTTTTTTACAAAGAAGCATAAGTAGAAAACTTAAGGTTCCTCCAGCTAGGCTATATATCATACTATAAGTATTGGTATATGTAAACCCAACCAGAAAAATTCGAACAATTGATATGGTCAATGCACCTTTCCAACCTTCTGAATATAATGCCACAAAGATAACTAAGTTTGCAAGACCTAATTTTACACCAGGTATTCCCAAATGTATAGGAAATAGATTTTCTATATAACTAAATAAAAATGCTAAAGCAATTAATAGTCCATATCTTGCTATTTTACTTGTCTTGTTGTTCCTCATTTTAATTTGCTATAGCATCAATAGATGCCTTTTCCTCTCCTACTACTTGTACAACCACTTTATTTGGCAAACAAACAATCGTCTCACCTGTATACTGAATCTTTTTCTGATCCACGCAAAGTTTATCTGGACAAGATGCATCTACTACTTTTGCGTATCCATCTTCAATAATTAAATAATTTGAACTATCTAATACTCCTTCTATTTCCATTTCAGCATCTACGTCTAAAGGTAATGTAATAAGTAATTTACCATCTACCATAACCTCAACCTGATTACCGGGTTTCTGAAAAAAAAATTTATTTACAAAAATAAAAGAAACCGCCACCAACAAAATAACACCTATTAAAATCATATCATTTCTTTTCACTACTTTTTTCCAATTCCCTTTCTTGACAATTATAAGCAGCTTTGTTAAAATTCAAATACTACTTAAGAAAGCTATAGGTATTCAAATGAAACCACAAAAATTAAACCGTATTTTTTTGGCCCTTATTCTATTTATTCTATGTCAAACAGTCATAGGGTGTCAAGCTAGTTTCGATTCAAAAAATCAAAAAATTCCTATTTCAAAATCAGCTTTTATGCTAAACACTGTTATTACCATTACTATTTATGATTCAAAAAACGAATCTTTTATAGATCAAGCCTTTGAACTTTGCAAAGAATATGAGGATATATTAAGTAAAACCATAGAAACTAGTGAGGTTTATCAATTAAATAATCGTTCCACTCATGATAATACATTTTCCATTTCAAATAAAACAAGCGGAGTAATTGAAAAAGCTTTATATTATAGTAACCTATCAGATGGTGCATTTGATATTACCATTGAACCAGTAAGCTCACTTTGGGATTTTACAGAAGAAGCTGCTACAATTCCACCTAGCACTGATATCGAAAATTCAATTCCGTATGTAGATTATAAAAATATATCTTTAATCAATAATGAAATAACCTTTCTTTCTCCTAATACTCGCTTGGATCTTGGAGCTATAGCAAAAGGATATATTGCGGATAAAATAAAAGTCTTTCTACTAGAGAAGGGGGTTGAGAGTGCAATTATTAATCTTGGCGGAAATATCTTATGCATTGGTACGAAACCAGATGGTACTCCCTTTAAGATCGGTGTACAAAAACCTTTTGAAGACCGAAACGAGACAATTTCAGTTTTAAATATTAAAGATATGTCTGTTGTGTCCTCAGGAGTATATGAACGAAACTTTATTCTAGATGGCGTAAACTACCATCACCTATTAGATACAAGTACCGGTTACCCCATTGATAATGAACTTGTCTCTGTCACCATTTTATCAAATGAATCTGTAGATGGAGATGGATTAAGCACAACTTGTTTTGCTCTTGGACTTGAAAAAGGTATCGATCTACTCGATTCCTTAGAAGATGTTTATGGTATCTTTATCACAAAAGATTATGAAATATACTATTCTGAGGGCGCCAAAGATTTTATTGAATAAAAAAATATTATAACTTAAAAGAACCTGAGAATTTCAAATCAAAATTCTCAGGTTCTTTTATTTAGTTTAAATTCTTATTTACTTGCTTCTGCCATACAGTCTGACAACAAGTCTATGAATCCTGAAATATCTATACTTACACTAGCAATTGCATCTGTCTTTCCATCTGCATCTACTTTAAGTCCATCTACAGATTGATTTTCAATTACATATGCTGATAACATTTCTGCTTGTTCATGCCATTTTGGATTGCTTTCTGTCATTACATATTTGCCATCCATTGATAATTGACTTTTATATTCTCCAGCTTCATTTACTAAATCCCAAGTCACAGCTGTAATTGCTCCACCAGCAACTTCCATAGATACCATTCCTTTGTATCCACTTCCGTCAAAATCAGGAGCATCTACTTTATAATATCCATCTTTTAATTCTAGTGAAGGGGTTACAATTTCCTTATTTAAAAGATTTGAAGCAATTATAACTACAACTGATAAAACAGCCATCGCTACTAAAGCAATTATTCCTTTTTGTTTCGTATTCATTTTACTTTTAGTACTCATCATCCGTCTCTTCTTTCCTCTACAAAATTACTTTTACTGGGCAAACTTCTGCACATTTATTACAATTTGTACATTTACTATAATCAATATGAGCTAAATTATCTACAACATGAATTGCATCAAAAGCACATGCTTTTTCGCATAATTTACATGCAATACAACCAATAGTACATTTCAAGCGAGTATCCTTACCTTTGTCATTTGAATGACATTGAACAAGATTTCTTGCTTTGTAAGGTACCATTTCAATTAAGCTCTTAGGACAAGCAGGAACACATTTTTCACATGAAACACATTTTTCTTTATCTACTACAGCAACACCATCAATAATATGTATTGCATCAAAATTACATGCCTTCACACAAGAGCCATAACCTACACATCCATAAGTACAATCTTTTGGTCCTCTACCAGGAACTTCATGAGCTTTATTACAGTCTTCAATTCCATGGTAGTTGTATTTATCTTTTGCTCTTTCTTTTGTGCCTGCACACATAACAAAGGCTACTTGCTTCTCAACATCTGCTGACTCTACACCCATAACTTCAGCAATTGATGTTGCTACTGGTACACCACCTACTGGACAACCATTAACAGGTGCTTCACCTGTAGCGATTGCATGCGCCATACCATCACAACCTGGATAACCACAAGCACCACAATTAATACCTGGTAATAATTCACGAACTACAATCTCAAGTTCATTGACTTCAACTTTAAACTTTTCACTGGCAAAACCTAGTAAAACTCCTATTAATAAACCTAATATTCCTATTACTGCTGCCGCTAATAAAACATCTACTATATTCATTGTCTATCCTCCCTTTATACTAATCCTGCAAATCCGAAAAAGGCTATTGCCATAAGACCTGCAGTAATTAATACGATTGGTGAGCCTTGGAAAGATTTTGTTACATCATTATGTTCAATTCTTTCTCTAATTCCTGCCATAATAATAATCGCAATAGCAAAACCTAAAGCAGTTCCAAATCCATTTATAATACTAGCTATCAATCCAAATTCTTTTTGTACATTGATTAAAGCAACACCAAGTACTGCACAGTTGGTAGTAATCAATGGAAGATATACACCAAGGGCATCATATAGACTTGATATATATTTCTTTAATAATAATTCTATAAATTGAACTAAAGCAGCAATAACAAGAATAAATACAATCGTTTTTAAATATTCAAGTCCAGTTGCAACTAAAATATAATTATAAATTAAACTAGTTAATGCAGATGATAATGTTATAACAAAAATAACTGCTCCACTCATACCTGCTGCAGTTTCTATTTTTCTAGATACACCAATAAATGGACATAGTCCAAGGAATTGACTTAATACAACATTATTTATTAATGCCGATCCTATCAATATCATTAATAGTTCTCCCATTTAAATCAACCTCCTATTCATCTTTCTTATTGTCATCCTGAGCTGTGTTGCATCCAGAGCAACCTGCACAAGATTCTTTATCATCTGAAGAATCTACATTAGTAGCTGATGGTAATTTTAATTTGTTTTGTATTGCAGTAAGAACAGCCAATACAAAGAATGCTCCAGGAGCTAATACAAAAATAGCCATAGGTTCATAAGATACTGGTGTAACTTTAAAACCAAAAGCAAAACCTGAACCAAGAAATTCTCGGAAAAGGCCAATTAAAGTAAGTCCAATCGTAAAACCTAGTCCCATACCTACCCCGTCGAATATTGATAATCCCACAGAGTTTTTTCCAGCGAAAGCTTCTGCACGTCCTAAGATAATACAGTTTACAACAATAAGTGGTATGTAAATACCTAATGTCTCATAAAGAGCTGGTACATAAGCTCTAATAAACATCTCTACAATCGTTACCAATGATGCTACTACTACAATATATGCAGGAATTCTTACTCTATCTGGTATTACATTTCTTAATAATGAAATTAATAAGTTTGACATTATTAAAACGATAGCTGTACTAACACCCATACCTACACCATTTATAGCTGAGGTTGTAACTGCTAAAGTTGGACACAAACCTAGCATTAATATAAAGGTAGGATTCTCTTTGATGACGCCATTATATATTCGTTCTACATATTTATTCATCTGTTTTCCCTCCTACTGGTTGATTAAGTTCTTTGCTATATAAAGAGCTGCATTAATTGCATTGTTAGCTGCATCAGAAGAAATAGTCGCTCCACTAACAGCGTCAATTTCATTGTCCGCAGATGCACCTGTCTTAGTTATAGCAAAAGAATCTACGTTTTTACCTGTATATTGTGATTTAAAATCAGCTTCTGTTATTTTAGAGCCAAGTCCACTTGTCTCAGAATGTTCTGTAACTTCTACACCTTTAATGGTTCCTTCTAGATCAACACCTACTACAAGTGTAATATTGCCACCATATCCATCCTTTGAAATAATAGATATTACATTTCCAAGTACTGCTTCAGAAGCATCTTGAGCTTCTAAAATTTCATTTACAACAATTAGACCATAGTTATCACGTAAACCTTTAAAGGTTTCTACAGATTCTTCTACCACTTTTGTCAAACTACTTTCATAGGAATAATTCTCAGCATCTGGATAAACAGCCTCATATGCTGCTAAATTCGCGGAAAGACCTTGGTTTGCAATGGCATCCTTTGTGATTTCATTGGTGCATCCAAGTGCTAAACCAGAGATTAAAGTAATGGCAAATAAAATAAATGCATCTTTTAAAACAGATTTTACTGGGCTTATCGCTTTCTTATTTGACATAATCTTTTTCCTCCTTTCCAAATGCCTTTGGATGTGTAACTTTTTCAATTAGAGGAACTAATAAATTTACAAAAATAATTGCATAAGAAACACCTTCCGCAGATGAACCTAATATACGGAATATTCCTGTTAAAAGGCCAAGAAGAACACCAAATACAATTTGCCCCATTGATGTAATTGGGCTTGATGAGTAATCTGTAGCCATATAAAATGCACCAATTATTAATCCACCACCAAATACATGTGCTAATATATAACTTAAATCAAAACCATGTCCACCAAACAAGGTCACAAATAAAACAAGTGTTAAGATATATGTAAGTGGAATTCTAAGATTTATAACTCTCTTAAAGAGCAAATAAACTGCACCAATTAATAATGCTAGTGATGATACTTCTCCTATCGTTCCTGAAGTGTTTCCTAAAAACATAGAAAGTACATCTACTGATTCACCAGCTTTTAGTTGTGTTAAAGGAGTTGCTCCACTCACGCCGTCTGAAGCAAAAGTAGTCATTCTTCCAGCAAAAGAGATTGTAAGAAAACATCTTGCTGCAAGAGCTGGATTCATAAAGTTTTGACCAATTCCTCCATATAGTTGTTTTACAATTAAGATTGCAAAAACTCCACCAATAAGTGGTATCCATAATGGAACTTCAGAAGATAAATTTAATCCTAATAATAAGCCAGTTACAAGCGCACTTCCATCGCTTACTGTTATTTTCTTTTTCATTAACTTTTGAAATACATATTCCGTTAATAAACAAGTGATAGTAGATGCTAAAATAATTAGCAACGCATTTACGCCAAACTTATATACACCAAACACAGTTGCTGGAAGTAAAGCAATGGCTACATCATACATAATACTACTGGTTGTCTCCTCACTTCTGATATGGGGAGAAGAAGACACGTTTAAAAAATCGCTCACCTTTCATACCTCTTTCTTGTGTTTTTTTATTTATTAGCTCTTTCCTTAGCCCAAACTTCTTTTTTTGCTTGCCTAAATGATTGTGTGAGTTTTAGCTTCGCTGGACATACATAAGTACAGCTACCACATTCACAGCATTCCATTCCATCAATCTTTTCGAAAGCTTCATAATTTTCTTGAATAGAATATTCATACATCTTTTTAGGAACAATTCTTGAAGGACATACTTTAACACATCTTCCACAACGAATACAATTCGAAGTTTCATTTTTTTCTACATCATCTTCTAGCAATGCTAGCAATGAAGAAGATTTCTTAGATACTGGTACCTCTAATGAAAACAGAGCTTCACCCATCATTGGTCCACCAGAAATCATTTTTTTAGGCTGTTCAGTAAATCCACCTGCTTCTTCTACTAATTCGCTATACATGGTTCCAGTTCTAACCACAAAGTTACTTGGAGTTTTAATTGCTGACCCTGTTACAGTAAGAACTCTATCAATTAATGGTGTAGATTCAGCAACTGCCATATGAATTGCACGTGTAGTAGCAACATTATTTACAATACATCCAATATTATATGGAAATACATTATAACGAAGCTTTCTGCCTATTAATGCATAAAGCAAATGGCGTTCTCCACCTTGTGGATATTTTGTTGGCAAAGTAGCTACTTCAATATTTGATTCATCTTTTAGTAATGATTTTACTTTCTCTATTGCCTCTGGTTTATTGTCTTCAATTGCAATGAAACCTTTTGCATTTGTAAATACACTAAGTAAAATCTTCAAACCACTAATAACCTTCTCTGGTTCTTCAAGTAATATTCTATAATCAGAAGTAAGGTATGGTTCACATTCTGCACCATTGATTACTACATATTCAATCTTTTTCTCATCAGGAGGAGTGTTTTTTATATGAGTAGGAAATGCTGCCCCACCTAATCCTACAATACCTGATTCCTTAATAATCTTTAAAATTTCATCTTTAGAAAGCTTTGTATAATCTCTTTTTTGACCAAACCCTTCTATAGTTTCATATTCATTATCATTTTCAACAACAATCGAATCTACCATAAGACCTGCTGTAGTTAGTCTAGGCTCCACAGCCTTTACAGTCCCTGATACGGAACAAATAACATTTGACGAAGTACCGTCTGCTCCTTCTCCTATCCTTTGTCCTACAAGTACCCTATCTCCCTTTGCTACTAGCGGCTTTGCTGGTGCACCAATATGCTGAGACATAGGATAAACTAATACTCCTTTTGGTAACACAACTCTAATTGGATTGTCCTTTGATAGTTCTTTTTCATCAAAAGGATGTATGCCACCTTTAAATGTTGCCAAGCCCATCTTTTATCCCTCTTTCTTTCGTTTTCGTGTTTTTTTTCACATAGAAACAGCCCTTTCCTTCATTCTGATACTGTTTCGGATAAGGGCTGTTTATATTTTAACACATCTTTTATAAAACTACAATTCATATTAAGTAAATATAAAAATTTCCATAATTTTTTCTAAAGAAATTGGGAATAAATTTTATTTTTATTGGTTCTTTATACTTATAAAGATATAACAATCTGCAGAAAATTGTATTAAATCCACAGATTCACTCATATTTATATAATTTGATATAATAGTAAGAGAGACTTTTTCATTTTCTACTCTATAAGTAGCTTCTTCGACACTCATTAAAACACTGTCTTTTGCTGTCGCCTCATTTTCACTATAAAGTGCTTTGTAATAATCATATAATTCTTTTGCATTAAAGCTAATTAATTCCTGTCCATTTTCATCCATTAACTTCAATAATATTTGCTTTGCTTCTCCATATCTTATAAGCTTATATTTTCTATCCTCTATGGTTATATCAAATGTTTCCTCTGGAAATTTATCGCTAACTTCATTTTCATATAGATTTAGGCTGCTATAAATAAAAGCATCGTAATTCTTGATTTCAATTGCCGTCTCCCTAGACAAGCTTAAACTCATGTATTTATTTTCACTATCTGCATATTCATATTGATTAAATCCAAAAAGCTCTTTGAAATCGCCATAGTAATTAAAATCTGATGGTAACCAGGATAATTCCTCTAAGTCATCTACACTATTTAGGTTTTCCATGGATTTCCTTATTATTGTCTTATCCTCTTCTGATAGTTCTACTTTTGGAATCAAGCTATTTTCTACTAACATTTCATTTCTAGTTAAAGTATCTTCCAACACCTTGATCTGACTTTTTTTGCTAACGGAAAACGCATCGAACGGAGGAAGTATGGAAATCAGACTAAAAACAATAAATAATGCTGCTACAGACCCATGCTTACCTATGGGTTTTATACTAAACACAATCCCGGAAAATACAGCGAACACTCCAAATAAAATAACATAATAGCGACCATGGGTAAGACCAAGATCTGAAATCTTCATAAGAGAAGCAACTGTTTGCAAGAATACAATCGGAATTAAAATTTTAGGAAATATCTTTTTAAATATAGTAACTACTTTATTCTCTAAACCACTGGATAATAAATATACCAATATTACTGTAATCGCATAGGTAACGAGCATAGGCTCAAGTAGATTATTTGTCCAAAACTCTTGCCCAATGTTTAAGAAAATATATAAAATTAGTATAACAGTAAAAACCATTGTTATAGGAATGATAATATAAGAAATTAGAATCGTGAGATATTTAGGGCAAGTAATTGCACTAGACAAAGCATCCCTTTCCTCTTCTGATTCTTTCATTCCTTTACCAGGATACTTTGGTGTAATGGATAGGAAATATATAGGTGCAAAAAGAGCAAATAAAACATTTGCCCCATGAATATATGCTTTATAATCAATTTCAAATAATAGCTGATCTACTGCTGTGAAAATAATACTGATTCCTGCATAAAAAACCAAAGTAAAAAGAAGGGATATAAAAAAACCTTTAAAATTCGCCATAAAACTTTCGTGAAATTTTATCTTACTTTTTATAGTAGGAATCCAAATAAATGACATAAATAGAGCAGCAATCATAACTGCCATTTTAACGCTTAACTTTAAATCATACTCCGATAATTGAAAAATCATAAGATAAAAACCTAAGGTAAATAAAACCGTGGCTGTCATTAATGCAATCCACTCTTTTGGCTTATCAAAAAATCTTTCGTATATCATTTGTGCAACAGTAGACATCAGCGCGCCTATGACCAATGTGTAAATATATTTATAAGGATTTGAAATGCTGTCATTAATATACATGGCATTGATTATCACCAAAATCATCAAAAAGATAATTGTAAGAGGAAATCGATAGATTGCATCAGAAAAGCCTCTTATTTTCATTTGAATTTTTTCTATTTGTTTCATGACCACACCTAACCTTCCATTGTTTTTACTTAGCCTTGTTTTAAGGTACGTTTTAAAAACTCTCTGGTACGTTCTTGCACTGGATGATTAAATATCTGCTCGGGGCTGCCTTCTTCTACTATAACACCTTCGTCCATAAATACAACTCTATCTGAAACTTCTCTGGCAAAATCCATTTCATGAGTTACGATCAACATCGTTAGTCCACTCCCTGCAAGTTCTTTCATAACTTTTAGAACTTCTCCTACCATCTCAGGATCTAGCGCTGAGGTTGGCTCATCAAATAACATAACTTCAGGTTCCATTGATAATGCTCTTGCTATAGCTATCCTTTGTTTTTGCCCACCTGATAATTGCTTTGGCTTTGCATTAATAAAATTATCCATTCCTACCACTTTTAGATAATTCATAGCAACTTTCTCTGCTTCTTCTTTGGAACGTTTTAATACTTTTATTTGTCCTACCGTACAATTTCCCAAAACATCATGATTATTAAATAAATTAAACTGTTGAAACACCATTCCTAGTTTAGTCCTATATTGGTATATATTATGCTTATCATCTAAAATATTTTCACCATTATAAATAATTTGTCCTCCACTTGGTTTTTCTAAAAGATTAATACAACGTAGTAATGTTGATTTCCCTGAACCTGAGGATCCGATAATACAAACTACTTCTCCCTTTTTCACTGAAAAATCGATATCTTTTAGCACATCATGGGAACCAAAGGATTTACTTAAATGTTGTACGTCTATTACTTTTTCCATTCTTATCCTCCACTTTGAATTATGCCTTTTTTGATAGTGCATCTTCTGGTCTTTGAACCTGCATCTGATTCTTAATAACAGTATAATTTTCTGGACCATCTATCTTCTTTTCAATAAAACGTAGTATTCTTGTAATTGAAAATGTCATAACAAAATATAAAATACATGTAACCGTAAATGGTTCAAAAAAGACAAATTGGTTTGTTGCAATAGACTTCGTTTGGAAATACAACTCTGTTACTCCTATTACATTTAATACAGAAGTATCTTTTACATTAATTACAAATTCATTTCCTGTAGCTGGTAATATATTTCTTACAACTTGTGGTAGCACTACATTTATCATTGTTTGGAAATGATTCATACCAATAGCAGATGCCGCTTCAAATTGTCCTTTGTCAATGGATATAATACCACCACGTACGATTTCAGACATATAAGCTCCTGTATTAATGGAAACAATAAAAATAGCTGCAAAAGTTCTATTCATGTCAATTCCAAATGCTTGCGCCGAACCATAATAAATAACCATGGCTTGAACAATCATTGGGGTTCCACGAAAGAATTCTACATAAAAAGCAAATATCCCTTTTATTATCTGTAGTATCTTCCTTTTTATTCCTCTTTCTGTCAAAGGTATGGCATTTACTATTCCTACCATCAGCCCAATCATAGTTCCTAAAACAGTTCCTATAATGGATATAAAGAGCGTTACTCCTGCTCCACGAATTAACATGGGCCAAAAATTTTTAACTATATCAAGAATAGCCTCTAAGCTCATTTTTTATCTCCTCTATTGTGCAGCAGGTTGGTTCATGATTGCTGCATCCATAATTTCACTTCTATCTTCTTCACTAATTTCTGCCAAAATTTCATTTATCTTTTCTGTTAATTCGCTATTCTTTTTAAGTCCTGCAGCAATCGCTACATCATCATCAGAAGCTACAAATCCATCCTCAAATTCAACCATCACAAAATTCTCATTGGCAGAAGATGCACTGATTCCTTCTGGGCGTTCTGAAACATATCCATCAATTACCCCAGATTCAAGTGCAACTCTCATCGATGTAAAATCATCCATTGCTGTTAATTGCTCAACTCCAATTATTTGATCAATTACACTATAATGAAAGGTTCCTAGTTGGGCAGTCACTTTTGCTCCACTGAAATCTTGAATAGATGTGGCATCCTCGTAAGAACTACCTTTTTTTACTACCATAACTAAATTAGATCTATAATATGCATCTGTAAAATCAATTGATTTTTTACGGTCTTCTGTTGGAGACATTCCTGCCATGATAACATCAATTTTTCCAGAAGTTACTGCAGGTACTAGACCACTCCACTCTGTCTTTACAATTACAAGTTCTTTACCAAGAGCTTCTGCAACTTTTTTTGCAATTTCAACGTCGTAACCACCTGCATATTCTGAACCACCGTCTATTTTTACTCCTCCATTAGAATCATCCATCTGAGTCCAGTTAAAAGGAGCATAAGCCGCTTCCAATCCTACTTTCAAGGTATTGCTTTCCTTTTTTGCACCACATCCTGTAAATGCCATCGCACCCACTAAAGCAACTGTCATTATCATTCCAAATCTCTTTTTCATATTTTTCTCTCCTTTTATTCTATAAATATTTTTACTTATAAAGAAAAAAGACCCAAAGAAAACTCGGGTCCATCATTTACGTTACCCTCAATTCCCTTACTTTCCCATCTGAGATAGCACAACTCAATAGACCCGGTCGTCTAATGAGACAGTCTTACAGTTCTTAACTGTAAGCCCAGCAAGCAACGTTGAGAACGTTCCAAACTTCGGCAACCTTTCCTTCTCCAAAGTCTCATTGCTTCTCAAGCTCTTCTTAGGACTGTTAAAAGTTGCACCTCTACCTCACACGTGTAAGAGTGAGGTTCTATTAAGTTATGGGCATATTTTACATGAAGTCTTCTAATATGTCAATAAAACAAATTCACTTTTATGAAAATTAAGTATGCCTTCTTCTTGAAGTTTACTTAATTCATTTGACATTGCACTACGGTCCACACATAAATAATCAGCTAATTCTTGTCTATTAAATGGGATCGTAAATGAGCTACTTCCTGCTCTCATTGCCTGATTTTGTAAGTAGGAAAGAAGTTTTTCCCTTGTGGTTCTCTTGGACATAACTTGAATCTTTTCATTTAATAATACATTTTTTTTAGCGATAATAAAAAGCATATTTTCTATTAATTTGGAGTGAAATACACAAGCAGATGAACAAGTAGTAATTATTCTTTTATAATCCATAAACAGAATTTCACTATCTGTAACAGCCATAACACTTACAGGAAGCCTCTCCTCCTCTGCAAATGGAAAGGATTCTCCAAAGAGACTAGCACTTGTAACCTCTGTTAGAATCGCACGATTTCCAAAAAAATCTTCCTTTATCACCTGGACTTTTCCATTTAAGACTACTCCTACCAAAACAGCCTTTTCACCTGCTCGAAATATAAACTCACCCTTTTTATATTCTCTTTTTTCTGCACCTAAACAAGATAATACTCCTGTTATATCCTCTTCTTTCATTCCTCGAAATAGAATTGTTTCTTTTAATAATGAATTAAACTTCATTGAGATAGCGTTCATAAAAAAATATTTCCTTTCGTTGTAAATACAACAGAGTTTTTATTTTTATTATATTATTATATTAATGTGAAAGCAATAAAAAATGAATGGAGTCGAAAAATTGAAGAGAACAATTGTTAAAATTAATGAAGAAGATTGTAACGGATGTGGTTTATGCATAGATGCCTGCCATGAAGATGCAATTGTATTGATAAATGGAAAAGCAACACTTATCCGAGATGATTATTGTGATGGTTTAGGAAATTGCCTTCCAGTATGCCCTACAGGAGCTATTTCATTTGAAGAAAGAGAAGCCTTACCATTTGATGAAGAAGCTGTGTTAAAAAATCAGTCCCAAAAATTGGAACAATCATCGGAACCTATTCAAATGGAACTAGAGAGCCAACTTAGACAATGGCCTGTACAAATCAAATTAGTTCCAGTCAATGCTCCTTATTTTGATCAAGCTAATTTATTAATTGCTGCTGACTGTACTGCATATGCTTATCATAATTTCCATGATAAATTCATCAAGAATCATGTTACCTTAATTGGGTGTCCCAAGCTAGATGAAGGTGACTATTCTGAGAAACTAACTGAAATATTAAAGTATAATAACATTCAGAAAGTTACAATCGTAAGAATGGAAGTTCCTTGTTGTGGCGGATTATCCTATGCTGCTACTCAGGCTTTAAAAAACAGCGGGAAAATGATTCCATGGCAAGTTGTTACAATCTCTGTCGTTGGGAACATACTTGAAGATTAAGAAAACTCTATGTTTATAACTAAGCCCACTCCCTTTAATTATAGATAAACATTTACTCCCCTCAAAAAAATTGCCAAGAGTTTAATCTTAAACTCTTGGCAATCCCCCTTTTATTTACTTTGTATAGTTGTCAAAATATCCTTGTATCAATATAATCGGTGTTCCTTTATCCCCACTTCCAGAAGTCAAGTCACATAAGGAGCCGATTAAATCTGTAAGACGTCGAGGTGTGGTTCCTTGAGAAACCATTTTGCCGTGTAAATCTTCATCCTTATTTCGAATATAATCAGAAATGGCATCTTTTAATTCTTTTCCACTTAAATTAGCAAAGTCATTGTCTGCAAGATATTTTAGTTTCACCTCATTTGGTTGTCCTTCTAATCCCTTTGTATATGCTGGTGATACTACTGGATCAGCTAGTTCCCATATCTGTCCTATCGGGTCCTTAAATGCTCCATCTCCATATACCATAACCTCTACAAGCTTTCCTGTTCTATCCATAATCCCTTTTTGGATTCCATCTACAACATCTTTGCATTCACGAGGGAACAGTTTTACTGAATTTTCTGTAGCTTTGTTACTACCAAGTAGACCATACATTTCATTAAATCCACTTCCATTTATAGAATAAGTTAAAATATCCTCTAATCCATATACCTTGTTAGCCCCTGCTGCCTTTAACAAACGCTTTGTACGGGCACGAGAATGAATGTCACAAGTAAGTACATTAGTAGTATAATCTAAAATTGTACGGCAATCATTTGCAAGAACAATCTCCACTTCACAACCTGCTTCCTGGATTAGCTCTTTATAATGTTCTATATAATCAACACCTGTAAAAGGATGTTTTTGGAATCCAAACAAGTCACGATATTGTTTCTCTGTTAGTACGTCTGTCCATGGATTGATTCCTTTTTCATCTAGTGTATCTAAATCTACTAAATGATTACCAACTTCATCCGCTGGAAAGCTAAGCATCAAAACAATCTTTTTAACACCCTTTGCAATTCCTTTTAAGCATACAGCAAAACGATTACGGCTTAAAATAGGGAAAATCACACCAATGGTTTCCTCACCAAATCTTTCTTTTACGCTTTCCGCTATTTGATCTACTGATGCATAGTTTCCTTGAGCGCGTGCTACAACCGCTTCTGTTACTCCGATAACATCTTTATCATGTAACTCAAAGCCTTCACTTTTTGCAGCATCCAATACACTTGTTATAACAATTTCAGTAATATCATCGCCTTGGCGTATAATAGGTGCACGAACCCCCCTAGATACTGTACCAACTAATCTTTCCATAGACTACTCATTCCTTTCCTTTTAAGGCTACAATTCCTAATGCACAATGTAGTATAACACGAAAGATGGAAAACGTAAATAATCAGACCTTGATTTTTTTCTACAAGGGTATATAATATGATATAATGATAATCATTATCAAACACAATAATAAAGGAGTTTAATATATATGGATAAAAAGTTACTATGTATAAATAATTTAAAAGTAAATATAGATGAAAAAGAATTA
>CAYYVJ010000014.1:0-29036 GCA_964475115.1 uncultured Lachnospiraceae bacterium | reverse complement strand
CTAGACTTAGGATCTAGTGGGAGACCGTGCAGGTTCAATTCCTGTCATCCGCAGTTACAAAGAGTCTTAGCATTTTCATTAGAAGGTGTTAGGGCTTTTTTTATTGTTTTATAGCTGGATTACAAAAGTGGAAAATTAATTTTTTCTTATTGGTATGAAAGTGTTTATATGCTATAATACTCAAGGTTAAGCAGAATATAGTATTTATTCAAAAAACAATCTGCTGAAATGACATTATAATTAAAGGGAGAGAAACATGAACATTGTAGCAATTGTATTATTTATTTTAACATATGCCTTATTATTGGTTTTTCCAAATAAGAGAGCGCATGTGGCGATTACTTCAGCAACTATATTTGTAGTTCTTGGTATTTTACCAATAAGTGAGGTGCTAACTACGGTAAATTGGAACGTTATTTTTATGATCGTAGGTACTATGGGGGCTGTTAATTTATTTATTGAGTCAAAAATGCCATCTTTATTGGCTGATGTTATTATTGAAAAGACACCAAATGTAAAATGGACAATTATATCTTTATCACTTTTTGCTGGTATTATTTCTGCTTTTGTGGATAACGTAGCTACTGTACTTATGGTAGCTCCTGTGGCGGTGACAATAGCAAAAAAACTTAAAATTTCACCTGTAAACAGTGTTATTGCTATTTCAATTGCATCAAATCTTCAAGGAGCAGCTACATTGGTTGGTGACACTACATCTATTCTATTGGGTGGAGCATTGGATATGAACTTTTTAGATTTCTTTTTTTATAAAGGAAAACCAGGATTGTTCTGGATTGTACAAATAGGGGCTTTAGCATCTACCTTTGTGTTGCTTTATATTTTTAGGAAAGACAAGCAGCCAGTGGAATCTTTAGGAAGAACTGAAGTGAAAGATTATTTCCCTACCGTCTTATTAGTTGGGATTATAGTGCTTTTAATTATTGCTTCCTTTTTACCGAATATGCCAGAAAATATTAATGGAATGATTTGTATGGCTATGTTTGCTATTGGACTTATAAGAAAGTTAGTTGTATCAAAAGATTTAAGCGCTTTAAAGGTAGCAGCTGAGGAAATAGATTATACAACAATTCTATTATTAGTAGGTTTGTTCATTATTATAGGAGGACTTGTTAATGTAGGCGTTGTAGATGCGATTGGAAGTGTATTCATTAAGATCAGTGACAATCCATTTGTTATCTATACAATTATTGTTTGGGGATCTGTGTTATGTTCTGCTTTTATTGATAATATTCCATACGTTGCCACTATGCTACCAGTAGTTGGTGCGATTACTACTAACCTAGGAATGGATGGTTCTTATCTATTATACTTTGGGCTACTTATTGGAGCAACTTTAGGCGGAAATTTGACTCCAATTGGAGCATCAGCTAATATAACTGGAAATGGTATATTGCGTAAGGAAGGATATGAAGTGAAGGCAAATGAGTTTATGAGAATCAGTATTCCCTTTACTTTGGCAGCAGTAATTGCAGGTTACATACTTGTTTGGTTCCTTTGGAAATAGGAAAAGGATAAAAACTGGGTTCTCTTGATAAGGTGGCGTATTCTTATAAGAAACTGTAACAATTGAACAAAAAAAACTGAATAATTTGTGCAAAACTAGAAGGAATATAAATTTTATTTATATTCCTCTTGTTTTTTATTGGAAGATATGCTAACATATAGTTACAATTGAAAACGTTACCGGTAAGGTTTCTGAAAGCGATAGAAACAAGTTTATTGCTTTTAAATAGTATCGGGGGGACGAACTTAGAATCTTACTGGTTCTTTTTCAATTAGTAGCTATAGTAAATGAAAACTATGCAACAAGAAGGAGAGGGAAACATGAGAAAATTTAAAAAAGTATTTGCAACAGCATTAACAGCAACAATGCTAGTAGGTTCTTTGGTAGCATGTGGAAACAAGGAAACAGGTACTTCTACCACAGCGGCTCCAGCAACTACAAAAGCAGCTGAGACAACTGCAACTGCAGCTGAAGCATCAGAAGAAGTAGTAGATGAAATTTATTACTTAAACTTTAAACCAGAAATCGCAACAATATATGAATTGATAGCAAAAGATTATGAAGCTGAAACAGGTATTAAACTTAAAGTGGTAACAGCAGCTGCAGGTACATATGAACAAACATTGAAATCAGAGATAGCAAAAGCAGATGCTCCTACCATCTTCCAAATTAATGGACCAGTAGGATATGAATCTTGGAAGGATTATTGTGCAGATTTAAGCTCAACAGATTTATACGGTTACTTATCTGATCAGAGTTTAGCTGTTTCTTCTGGAGATGGAGTATATGGTATTCCATATGTTGTAGAAGGATATGGTATTATATATAATAATGCAATTATGGATAAATATTTTGCATTAGCTGATCGTGTAACAACTGTTTCATCTATGGATGAAGTTAATAATTTTGATACTTTACAAGCTGTAGTAGAGGATATGACAGCAAGAAAAGATGAATTAGAAATTCAAGGTGTATTTGCATCTACTTCTCTTGGTGCTGGTGAGCAATGGAGATGGCAGACACATTTAGCCAATTTACCATTATTCTATGAATTTAACGACAATAAAGCATTTGATAATTCTGTACTAGCTGGACTAGCAGCAGATGAAATCGAATTTAAGTATTCAGGAAACTTTAGAAATATTTTTGATCTATATATCAATAATTCAAGTTCTGAAAAAGGATTATTAGGAAGTAAATCCGTTAATGACTCTATGGCTGATTTTGCTTTAGGAAAAGCAGCAATGGTTCAAAATGGTAACTGGGCTTGGTCACAAATTGGTCAGGTTGATGGAAACGTAGTAAATGAATCAGACATTAGATTTTTACCTATTTACACAGGTGTAAATGGAGAAGAAAAACAAGGTTTATGTATAGGTACTGAAAACTATTTTGCAATCAATAGTAAAGTATCTCAAGCAAAACAAGATGCTTCCGTAGACTTTATCGAATGGTTATTCTCAAGTGAAACAGGAAAAGAATATGTAACAAATGAACTAGGATTTATTGCACCTTTTAACACATTTGAAGAAAATGAAAAACCAGCTGATCCATTAGCAAAAGAAGTTCTTGCATGGATGGAAAAAGATGGCGTTACTTCTGTTCCTTGGACATTTGCAGCATTCCCAAGTGAAGAATTCAAGAACTATTTTGGAGATGCTTTACTTGAATATGCACAAGGCACAAAAACATGGGAAGAAGTTTCTACTGTAGTAACTGATTCTTGGAAATCTGAAAGAGCAAAATAAACTGATATTATCGTGCCATTGTAGTTCGAACTACAATGGCACAGATATAATAGGAGAGAATCACATGGAAAGAACAATGAAAAAATATTTCCCCATATTTGTGCTACCAACGTTGATTGCTTTCTTGATAGCCTTTGTACTACCATTTATTATGGGAGTAGTGTTATCTTTTACAGAATTTACTACCGTACTAGATGCAAAATGGGTTGGGATTAGCAATTATATTAAGGTGTTTTCTGACAAGGAGTTTTTAAATGCACTTTGGTTTACGGTAAAATTTACTGTAGTATCTGTTGTTACAATTAATTTCTTCTCTTTTATCTTTGCACTGCTATTAACTAAAAAGGTAAAAGGAACGAACATTTTTAGAACTGTATTTTTTATGCCAAATCTTATTGGTGGTATTGTATTGGGATATATATGGCAGTTAATTTTAAATGGTGTTTTATTTAACTTTGGTGTAACATTAACATATCGCGCTGAATATGGATTTTGGGGATTGATTATATTGATGAACTGGCAATTAATTGGCTATATGATGATTATTTACATAGCTGGAATTCAAAATATTCCAGGAGAGTTAGTAGAGGCGGCAAAGATAGATGGAGCGAATCCATTTCAAGTGCTAAAAAATATAACCTTACCTTTGGTTATGCCTTCTATTACAATTTGTTTGTTTTTGACATTGTCTAATTCTTTTAAGTTATTTGATCAGAACTTAGCATTGACTGCAGGTGCACCATCTAAAAAGACAGCTATGTTAGCACTTGATATTTATAATACATTTTATGGAAGAGTTGGATCTGAGGGTGTTGGCCAGGCGAAAGCAGTAGTGTTCTCGATTATAGTAGCAT
Source organism: uncultured Lachnospiraceae bacterium (assembly GCA_964475115.1). Taxonomy (GTDB): domain Bacteria; phylum Bacillota; class Clostridia; order Lachnospirales; family Lachnospiraceae; genus CAYYVJ01. The sequence goes on along the minus strand of CAYYVJ010000014.1, from coordinate 24,909 downwards.
TAATTGCTTTAACACAGCTTATGCTTACTAGAAAGAAGGAGGTAGAAAATTAATGAAATATAAAAATAAGATTATATTTACGATTTTAGTTCTACTTTCAATACTATTTTTAGCTCCAATCGCTATTGTTTTTACGAATTCGCTTAAGGGTAAGTTTTATATTAGTGAAGCTCCTTTTGAGTTACCAAATGCAACTACTTTTGTTGGTCTAAGTAATTATACAAGTGGTATGGAAAAGACGAATTTTTCAAGTGCTTTTGGTTGGTCCTTGTTTATTACGGTGGCTTCCGTTTTAGCAATTGTATTCTTTACTTCTATGACAGCATGGTATATTACAAGGGTAAAAACAAAATTTTCCAATACATTTTACTATTCATTAGCATTTTCAATGATAGTGCCTTTTCAAATGGTTATGTTTACGATGGTTAAAACAGCAAATGTTTTGCATTTGGATAATCCCTTTGGTATAATTTTTATTTATCTAGGATTTGGTGCTGGACTTTCAGTCTTTATGTTTGCAGGTTTTATTAAATCGGTACCTATTGATATTGAAGAAGCAGCAATGATAGATGGCTGTAATCCTTTGCAGACATTTTTCGGGATTGTACTTCCTATTTTAAAACCAACAGCAATTACAGTTGCAATTTTAAATACTATGTGGATATGGAATGATTATCTACTTCCTTATTTACTTATAGGAATAGAATACAAGACGATACCAATTGCTATTCAGTACTTAAAAGGCGGATATGGCTCAATCGATATGGGAGCTATGATGGCTATGTTAGTATTAGCAATTATACCTATCATTTTATTTTACTTGACTTGTCAGAAATACATCATTGAAGGTGTTGTTGCTGGTGCGGTTAAAGGTTGAAACAGAAAGGGAAAAAGGAGATTATATGAGAGCAAGTGGAATACTACTTCCTATTTCAAGTTTGCCATCTAAGTACGGGATTGGGACTTTCTCTAAAAGTGCATATGAATTTATTGATTTACTAAAGGAAGCAGGACAAAAATATTGGCAGATATTGCCTCTTGGCCCTACTGGATATGGTGATTCACCTTATCAATCGTTTTCTACTTTTGCAGGAAATCCATATTTTATTGATTTAGAAACATTAATAGAGGAAGGATATTTAACTGTATCTGAATGTGAAGCCTATGATTTTGGATCGAATCCAAGCTATGTTGATTATGAAAAGATATATTTTTCAAGATTTAGAATATTGAGAAAAGCATATGAAAGAAGTAATATAAGAGACGTAGAAGAGTTTAAGAAATTCAAAGAAGAAAATGCATTTTGGTTAAAAGATTATACTCTTTATATGGCAGTAAAAAATCATTTTGATGGTAAGAGCTTTTTGTATTGGGATGATGATATTAAACGCCGTGAGCAAATGGCAATAGATAAATTTACGAAACTTTATTCTGAAGAAATTGAATTTAATGAATATATTCAATATATTTTTGCAAAACAATGGAAAAAACTAAAAGGATATGCAAATAAGAATAGCATAAAGATAATTGGGGATATCCCTATTTATGTGGCTTTTGACAGCGCGGATACATGGGCTAATCCTGAACTATTTCAGTTGGATGAAGATAGAAATCCAATAAAAGTATCAGGATGTCCACCAGATGCATTTTCACCTACTGGACAGTTGTGGGGAAATCCTCTTTACAATTGGGAAATTCATAGACAGGATGAGTACTCTTGGTGGATTAAGCGAATTGCATTTTGCTTAGACTTGTATGACATGGTACGTGTAGATCATTTTAGAGGATTTGATGAATATTATACGATTCCTTTTGGTGATGATACTGCGGAACATGGGAATTGGGTTACAGGACCGGGACATGAATTATTTAAGGCATTGCATAATAAGCTAGGAAATGATATAAATATTATTGCAGAAGATTTAGGATTTATGACCGAGAGCGTAAAAGAACTTTTAAAGGATACTGGATATCCAGGGATGAAAGTGCTAGAATTTGCCTTTGATTCAAGAGATGATAGTGATCATCTTCCTCATAATTATACCAGAAATACCATTGTCTATACTGGTACTCATGATAATGATACGATTCAGGGCTGGTATAAAAGCATAGCTGATGAGGATAGAGAATTTTCCAAAGAGTATCTAAATAACTATAATACAAGTGAGGATGAAGTTCACTGGGACTTTATAAGGGCTGCCTCGGCAAGTGTTGCAAAGCTTTGCATTATTCCAGTTCAAGATTGCTTGGGCTTGGGTAAAGAGGCTCGCATAAACACACCCTCAACTCTTGGAGACAATTGGAAGTGGCGAATGAAAAAAGGCGAGATTACTTTAGAAATAGTAAAGCGTATAAGGGAAATAACCCATTTATATGGCAGAATATAGGATAGTAAAGGAAGTAGAATAATGGAAAGCGTTACGATTAAAGACATTGCAAGGATGTGTGGAGTAGGAATAAGTACTGTTTCAAGAGCTATAAATAATCATCCTGATATCAATCAGGAAACAAGAGAAATGATTATGCAAGTGATTAAGGAATATAATTATATTCCAAATAATAGTGCCAGAAACCTGAAACGTTCTGCTTCAAGAACGATTGCAGTTTTAATCAAAGGTATTAGCAATCCATTTTTTAGTAATATGCTTAAAGTGTTTGAAAAAGAAATTCAAGGGAAGAGATACTCATTTTTGCTACATCGAGTAGAAGAAAGAGAAGATGAGATAGATATTGCCCTAGAACTTGCCAAAGAAAAAAGGTTGAGTGGAATCGTATTTTTGGGAGGATATTTTTCCCATTCAGAAGAAAAGCTAGAACAGCTAAAGGTTCCTTTTGTATTATGTACAACAGGTGTAACGGAAAAAATAAATAAAGCATACTATTCTTGTGTTTCAGTAGACGATTATAAAGAAAGCTATAAGATTGTTGATTATTTATGTAAACTAGGTCATAAGAAAATAGCAATCATTGCTGGAGTTCCAGGTGATGAAAGTATAGGTAAGCTGAGGTTTGATGGATACGTGAAAGCACTTAAGGATAATGATATTCCGTTAAAAAAAGAATTGGTTTGCCATATGAAAGAAGAGATTGAAACTTATTCTATGAAAAATGGATATATCGTAACGAAGGAGCTGCTTGAATCAAAGGAAGAGTTTACTGCAATTTATACAATTTCTGATAGCATGGCAGTTGGTGCATGTAAGGCGATTTTTGAAGCTGGAAAGAAGATTCCAGAGGATTATGCAGTAGCAGGATATGATGGAATGGATATTTCATATTATTATCATCCTTCTATTACTACAATTAAACAGCCAGTGAAAGAGATGGCAGAAGAAGCCATTAGAATTCTCTTTGACATTATTCATAAAAAGAAAGAGCAAGAAAGTATTATTTTTCCAGCAGATTTAGTTGTTGGAGCATCTACTAAAAAAATAGAAACACCTCACTAATTTGTGGGATGTTTCTATTTTTATTGAGAAACAAGTTTAATCATCCATGTGTACATATTCAAAAACATCGTGTTCTTCTAATTTGTTTATTAATTTCTTGTTTAGATATTCGTTCAACTCTTTTTTGCCTACCCATTTGTAATTCATGTGCTCTGAGGATAGGATAACCTTATCGTCTTTTGCATAACAAAGATAATCTAAGATAACAACTTGTCTATATTCATGAGTTTGAAAGGAAGAGGCAAATAACAGTTTTTCCACTGTTACATCTAATTGAGTTTCTTCACAGACTTCGCGTTTGAGACCATCTTCTAAGTTTTCTCCAAATTCTAATTTCCCACCTACAAGTTCCCAAGTACCTGCACCAATGGCATTTTCCATAGAGCGTTGAACAATTAATGCTTTTTTGTTATATACAATGAATGCTTTTACAGCCACAATAATTACGTTATCCATAAATATTATCCTTTCGTATTTACCTACTATCATTTTACTCTTAAAACATTATAATGTAAAGACTTCACAAATTTTAAGTTCCCAATATATGAAATTATGCTATAATGGTAAAATAGAGAAATCAAAACCAAAAAGAGTATTAGGAGACTATATGAAAAAACCCGATATAATATTTCTGCTGATTTCTACACTATTCTCTCTGTTGCTACTTGGTATTGTGATTTATATAGCAGTAGACAAATTTACTTCTGAAAAGGCCAATCCTGTTTGGTTGGAAGAGACTACGACTAATCCTGAAACTGAGCTTGAAACGGAATCCATGGTTGAGCTTGAAACTGAAACAGAAAAAGAAACAATAGAAGAACAGATTGAAAAAACGAAAATTCAAGTTGAATTTCCTTATTATATAAAGATTAATAGGAAAATGAATACAGTAACGGTATATGAGATAGATGAAACAGGAGAATATTCAACTCCAATTAAAGCAATGATTTGCTCTACAGGTGGAGGGACTCCTTTAGGAATCTTTAAGTCTAAGAAACAGTATGAAATGAAAGCACTATTTAAACAAGTATATGGACAATATGCAACGGTAGTAGTTGGTAATGTGTTGATGCATTCGGTTCCTTCTCGTAGACCGACAAAAGATACTTTAATTCCAAGTTACTACAATCTATTAGGGACCAAAGCTTCTATGGGTTGTATTAGGCTAACGGTAAGAGATGCCAAATGGATATATGATAATTGTAAGCTTGGAACTACAATCGAAATCTACGACGATGAAGATCCAGGTCCATTAGGAAAACCAGTATCAATTAAACTTCCTTCTCATACCACTTGGGACCCTACTGATCCGGATCCAAATAATCCTTGGCATGATTATCATGCAACGATTAATCCGATTCGAGCAAAATCAATTGGCTACGGTGAGCTTTTAGACATAAAGGATAGGATAGAGGCCTTTGATACTTGTGGAAATGATATCATAGACCTGGTTACAGTAGAAGGAGAGATAGACGTATATGTTCCTGGAAACTATATCCTTACTTATAATGTGGAGGATGCTATTGGTAGCACGGCTTCCTTAACAGTAACCTATACCGTAGAGGAACCTAGAACTGATCAAAGGATAAGATAATGAATACACAGCTAGATGGAGGCATAATGAACAGGAGTACAAAGAAAGTGAAACAAAATAAATGGAAGAAATTTTTCTCATATTACAAACCTTATAAAGGCTTATTTGCTGCAGATATGTTTTTCGCATTTTTAGGTGCGGCAGTTACATTGGTGATACCACTTATTATTCGATTTATAACCAATGATGTTATCTTGAGGGATGCTGATGAAGCATTTTCAATTATTGTAAAATTAGGAATCGCTTTAATAGGCTTGATTCTTTTAGAATGTTATAGTAATTATTTCATTTCCTATTATGGTCATACGATGGGTGCGAAAATGGAATATGACATGAGAAATGAGATTTTTGAACACTATCAGAAGTTATCTTTTCGATTCTATGATAATCAAAAGACGGGGCAGCTCATGTCAAGAATTACCAATGACTTGTTTGATATTAGTGAGCTGTTTCATCATGGACCAGAAGATGTAGTAATCTCTGTAATCAAACTGTTTGGTTCTTTTGTTATATTACTTACTGTAAATGTAAAACTTGCTTTAGTAGCATTTGCAATTATACCAATTATGATTGTTTACGCAGGGTACTATAATATAAAGATGAAAAAGGCATTTAAAAGAAATCGTGCCCGAATAGCAGATATAAATGCTCAGATAGAAGATAATTTATCTGGAATCCGTGTGGTAAAGTCTTTTGCAAATGAAGAGATTGAAATCGATAAGTTTAGCAAAGGTAATAATCGATTTTTAGAGAGTAAAAAAGATAGTTATAAGTATATGGGTGCTTATCATGCAGGGCTTGGCGCGTTTACTACGTTTATAAACATTGCAGTAATTATTTTTGGAGCACTTTTTATTACAAAAAAGATAATTGGAGTAACCGATTTAATTACCTTTTTGCTTTATATTAACAACTTTACAGAACCAGTTCGAAAGTTGATTAACTTTACAGAGCAATTTCAAAATGGAGCATCAGGATATGATCGCTTTTTAGAGATTGTAGAAGTGGTTCCAGATATTGCAGATACAAAAGATGCAGTATCTGTAGGGCAATTAAAGGGGGATATCTCTTTTAATAATGTGAGCTTCCGATATGAGGAATCTACAGAAGATGTTCTATCAAATATTAAGTTGGATGTAAAGGCTGGAGAGTATATGGCTTTAGTCGGGTCATCCGGTGTAGGTAAATCTACTCTTTGTAGTTTAATCCCAAGGTTTTATGACGTAGTAGATGGTTCTATTACGATTGATGGAATCGATATACGAAAGATAAAACTAAAGGATTTGAGAAATAATATAGGGATTGTGCAACAAGATGTATACTTGTTTACAGGCACTGTAATGGAGAACATTCGTTATGGACGTCCAGATGCGACAGAAGAAGAGATTATTCAAGCAGCAAAGAATGCAAATGCACATGAATTTATAAGTGAATTACCAGATGGATATGCAACGGATATTGGACAAAGAGGAGTGAAACTTTCAGGAGGACAAAAACAACGTTTATCTATCGCTAGAGTGTTTTTGAAAAATCCACCGATTTTGATTTTTGATGAAGCTACCTCAGCGCTTGATAATGAAAGTGAAAAAGTGGTACAAGACTCTTTGGAAAAATTAGCAAAGAACCGAACAACTTTTGTTATTGCTCATAGACTTTCCACTATAAAAAATGCAGGGAATATTTTAGTTCTAACTGAAAAGGGAATTGAAGAACAAGGAAGTCACAAGGAACTAATCGATAAAGATGGAATCTATGCGAACCTTTACAATATGCAATTTGTTTCGAATGTAAACGAAAATAGGTAGAAGGAAGAGACGATTATGATATCAGATAAGATGAGGGGCTATGTTGAGAATAGTTCCGCTATACGGGCTATGTTTGAAGAGGGCAAAAGATTGGCTGCAATCTATGGAGCGGACAAGGTATATGACTTTAGCCTTGGAAATCCAAGTGTAGCAGCACCAAAAGAAGTCGAGCATGCGATAAAAGAAGAACTAGAAGAGGAAGGCTCCACTTTTTTGCATGGTTATATGAGTAACTCTGGATATGAAGATGTGAGACAAGCGATTGCGGAATCTTTAAATCATAGATTTAATACAAACATTCAGATGCATAATATTATAATGACAGTAGGCGCAGCAGGAGGCTTAAATGTGATTTTAAAGGCACTTCTAAATCCTTCTGATGAAGTAATTACCTTTGCACCTTATTTTGGGGAATATAAGGCATATGTAGAGAATTATGATGGAGTTCTAGTGGCAATAGATGCAGATACTAAGAGTTTTCAGCCCAATCTTACCGAGTTGGAAGATAAAATTACGGAAAAGACAAAAGTTGTCATTGTGAATTCACCGAATAATCCAACGGGTGTCGTTTATTCAGAAGAAACCATTATGAAAATGGCAGAAATTCTAAATCGCAAGCAAAAAGAATTGGGAACAGAGATTTATCTGCTTTCTGATGAACCATACAGAGAATTAGTATATGAGGGCGTATTTGTACCTTATTTAACAAAATATTATGACAATACAATAGTAGGATATTCTTATAGTAAATCTCTTTCTCTTCCAGGGGAGAGAATCGGGTATCTTGTAATACCCGATGAAGTAACGGATAGCAAAATGCTTCTGTCAGCGGCAAATGTAGCCACACGAATACTTGGATTTGTAAATGCCCCCTCTTTGTTTCAAAGAGTGATTAAAAAATGTTTAAATGCACAAGTGGATGTAGAAGCTTATAATAAAAATAGAGAACTTATTTATAATAGTTTATGTGAATTTGGTTTTGAATGTATTAAACCAGAAGGAGCCTTCTATTTGTTTGTGAAATCTCCAGTAGAAAAGGAAGAAATATTTTGTGAAGCAGCCAAGAAGCATAATATATTGTTTGTAGGTGGAAGCGCATTTGGATGCCCTGGATTTGTAAGGATTGCCTATTGTGTATCCTATGAAACCATTGAACATTCATTGCCAGGATACAGGGCTCTAGCGGAAGAATTTAATCTCTTGAAAGGATAGAAAAGGAGAGGTGTAAATGATGAGATTATGGGAAGATAAAATAAGAAAAGTAGTGCCTTATACGCCGGGTGAACAGCCTAAGGTCCAAAACATTGTAAAGTTAAACACCAATGAAAATCCATATCCACCGGCAAAAGGAGTAAAGACTGCACTAGAACATTTAGAAGTAGATAAACTAAGACTTTATCCAGATCCGGCAATTACAGAGTTAACACAAGAATTAGCAAATTATTATGGGTTGGACTTTGAACAAGTATTTGTGGGAGTGGGTTCGGATGATGTGTTAGCAATGGCCTTTATGACTTTTTTCAACTCTGAGAAAGCAATTTTATTTCCTGATATAAGCTATTCTTTTTATGATGTCTGGGCTGATTTGTTTAAGATACCTTATGTTCGACCAGCCTTAAAAGACGATTTTCATATGGATGTAAAAGATTATGTTAAAGAAAATGGTGGTATTATTTTTCCTAATCCTAATGCCCCTACTGGCTTGTCAGAAAATCTGGAATTTGTAGAAGATATTTTAAAACAGAATCAAGATGTAGTTGTAATTGTAGATGAAGCATATGTGGATTTCGGAACAGAATCAGCAGTGTCACTGATTGATAAATATGAGAATTTATTAGTGGTTCAGACCTTCTCTAAGTCCAGATCCATGGCAGGAATGCGTATTGGATATGCAATGGGAAATGCAGATTTAATTAAGGCACTTTCGGATGTAAAGTATGCATTTAATTCTTATACCTTGAGTACCCCAGCTATTAAACTGGGAATTGAGGCTGTAAAAGATAATGCATATTTTAAAGAGACAATAGAGAGAATTATAAAGACAAGGGAAGATTCAAAAATAAAATTAAAAGAACTTGGATTTGAATTTGGTGATTCCAAAGCGAATTTCATTTTTGTGTCACATCCTAAGTATAGTGCGATAGATTTATTTGAATACCTTAAAACAAAAAAGATATATGTAAGGCATTTTAAAGATGACAGAATAAAGAATTATTTAAGGATAACCATAGGAACAGATGAACAAATGGAAAAGCTTTATACTGCGCTAAAAGAATATCAAATCAGTAGAACAGTGTAAAGGCAGCATAAAAAGAGGGAAGACCATGAAGGAGAAGAACAAGTATATAATGAAATATCTAAAGATGTGTATTAATATGAGTATTTCTATTCTTACCATCCTACTAGTAGTTTGGTTAGGTCCTAAATTACTAGGGTTTTTCATGCCTTTTGTAATTGGTTGGATCATTGCGTTAATTGCAAATCCTGTTGTAAGGTTCCTTGAAAAGAGGCTGAAAATAGTAAGAAAACATGGTTCTGCAATTATTGTTATTTTAGTAATTGGATTGATTGTTTTTGGAGGCTATTTTCTAATTACAAAAACAATTGAAGAAACTGCAAAATTTGCTTCTGATATTCCGAATCTGTATACAAGCTTAGAAAAGGAATTTTATAATATTGGTGAAAATTTATCTGGTTTCATAGCTTTACTTCCAAAAGATATTCAGAAGACCCTTGAAAATATTACGACTGAGCTTAATGGACTCTTATCTACTGCCATTGAATCTTTTGGAACTCCGACCATAGAGGCAGCAGGTAATGTGGCTAGGAATATACCTTCCGCTTTTGTTCAAATCGTTGTAACTGTTTTATCCTCCTATTTTTTTATAGCAGATAAAGACAAGATTATTATGAAAGTGAAAGAAATTACACCTGTTTCGATTCAAAAGAAATGGGATTTAATTGTTCTAGAGATAATAAAAGCTACAGGAGGATATTTTAAAGCACAATTTAAGATAATGGGTGTAGTGACTATTATTATGACGGTAGGTCTTGTGATTTTACGTGTGGAATATGCTGTTTTGCTGGCTATATTAATTTCCATTCTAGACTTTCTTCCGTTGTTTGGAACTGGTACAGCGCTAATACCCTGGGCTATTGTAAAATTCTTGTCTGGTGATTACCAAATGGCTATTGGCTTGCTTATCATCTATGGAATTTCTCAACTTATCAGGCAGTTGATTCAACCTAAAATTGTTGGAGATAGTTTGGGATTGAATCCTTTGTTAACCTTGTTTCTTATTTATATAGGGTTTAAAATGATGGGTCTTGCAGGTATGATTATTGCAGTGCCAGTAGGTCTTATTGTAATTAAATTATATGAGCTTGGTTTCTTTGAATCTTTAATTAATAATGTGAAGGAAATTATAAAGGATATTAATGCATTTAGGAAAAATGGAGAATGATATGGAAGTTTTAAGGTTCCCAAAACGATTGATTAGAGAGAATGGTGGTTGATATGAGTCTGATGAACTTGACAGCAATCCAATTAGGAGAGAAGATACAGGCAAAAGAGGTTACTGTATTAGAAGCAGAAGGGGCATTGCAAAGAGCTAAGAAAGTTCAGGAAGAAATTGATGCAGGAAAACTAACAGGCCCTTTAGCTGGCGTACCTGTAGGAATAAAGGATAACATTTGTGTGAAAGGCATGAGAACTACTTGTAGTTCGAAGATGCTTAGAGATTTTATACCTACTTATTCTGCACAAGTAATCTTAAATCTTGAATCTGCAGGAGCTGTAATTATAGGAAAAACCAATATGGATGATTTACTTACCGTTCCAGCTAATCTGTTGGGACTTCCTGCTTTAAATATACCTTGTGGTTTGGATTCTAAGGGGCTTCCAATTGGTATGCAATTGATAGGAAATCATTTTAAAGAAAGTACGATGATTAAAGTGGCTTATTCTTTTGAACAGGGCAGAGGGAGGCTCTATGAAACCTTTTCCCAGAGAATTTAGCAAAGTTAATTTGTTTAATCGATCAGAAGATTATAAATAGAACGGTAGCAAGGGCTGTATTCGAGGAAATATTTTCAAAAAACAAAGACCCAGAAGAGTATGTTCAGGAAAAAGGCTTAACGTCAATCAGCGATAAAGTAGAAATTTTAGAAGAGGTATTATCTGGGATATAATTATTTATTGATTTTGAAAGAGCAGTGTATTATAATTTTAGTGTGTAATATGTACTTTGTTCGAAGCAACCAATATTAAGTGATATTGGAATAGAGAGAGGAAATTAGATGAATAACAGACAGAGCCATGAAGATGATGAAATGTTAGAAGGTATTCACGAAGAGTGCGGTTTATTTGGTATCTATGATTTTGATGGAAATGATATAGCCTCAACTATTTATTATGGACTGCTTGCTTTGCAGCACAGAGGGCAGGAGAGTTGTGGAATCGCAGTAAGTGATACCATAGGACCGAAAGGAAAAGTGACTTCACATAAAGGCATGGGAATGCTGAATGAAAATTTCAATAAAGAGGTAATAGATACTTTAAAGGGAGATATAGGAGTAGGACATGTTCGATATTCTGCAGCAAGTAATAATACGAGAGAAAATGCACAACCTTTGGTATTAAATTATGTAAAAGGGGCCTTGTCCATTGCTCATAATGGAAATTTGGTAAATGCTCCAGAATTAAAAGAGGAGCTAGAATACACAGGTGCAATTTTTCAAACTTCGATAGATTCAGAGTTGATTGCATATCATATTGCAAGAGAACGTATTAAATGTAGTTCTGTTGAGGAAGCGACTGTGAAAGCAGTAAAGAAGTTGAAAGGTGCTTTTTCATTAGTGATTATGAGCCCAAGAAAATTAATTGGTGTACGAGATCCTTTTGGATTTAGGCCTCTTTGTATAGGGAAAAGAGAGAATGCATATATTCTTGCTTCAGAGTCTTGTGCGTTAGATACAGTAGGAGCGGAATTTGTGCGTGATGTTTTACCAGGTGAAATCGTAACGATTACAAAAGATGGAATCATTTCTGATACGAGTCTATGTTTTGAAAAAGAAAAAGAAGCACGATGCGTATTTGAATATGTATATTTTGCTAGACCAGATACTATCTTTGATGGTGTCAGTGTTTATAATTCAAGAATTATAGCAGGAAAACTGTTGGCAAAGGATCATCCAGTAGAGGCAGACTTGGTTGTAGGTGTGCCAGATTCTGGAAATGGTGCAGCGCTTGGTTTTTCATTAGAATCAGGAATTCCTTATGGTACGGCCTTTGTTAAAAATTCTTATGTAGGAAGAACATTTATTAAACCAGGACAAAAGAATCGTGAGACTAGTGTACAAGTGAAACTAAATGTATTAAAAGATGCAGTGGCAGGAAAAAGAATCGTTATGATAGATGATTCTATTGTTCGTGGAACTACGAGTGATCGAATAGTAGGAATGCTAAAAGACGCAGGTGCTACGGAAGTGCATGTACGAATTAGCTCTCCTCCTTTCTTATATCCTTGTTATTTTGGAACAGATATTCCTTCTAGAGATCATTTGATTGCATACAAACGTAATGTAGAAGAGATTCGCCAAATAATTGGAGCAGATTCCTTGGGATATTTAGGTATAGAGCGTCTTGAAGAAGTTGCAGAAGGTTTGCCTATATGTAAGGCTTGCTTTACTGGAAAGTACCCAATGGAAATTTCTGATGTGTTATGAAAAAGTTTCAATTTACTTATAAAAATAGCAGAGCCAGTACCATTATAATTTTAGCGTGCATCTTGCTGTTTTGTAGCCTTTGGTATTTAAATATTGAAAAACTTTTAGAGCTGCTTTCCATTAATTATTCTATTGTTTATTTAATTGGTCTATTTGGGGGAATTTTAGTCATTACAAATTATTCTTTTATAATAGTGGAAAATTTTTTTGTTCATAAAGGTCTGGCAATTATATCAGAAGATGAGATTAGGCTTGAATTACAGTTTTCCAAAAAGGTGATACAACTTATAGATATAACGGATGTAGATTATATAGAAATTGTGCCTAAGAAAGCGGTCTCTAATATAGGCTGCCGCTTAATCATAGAGTATGTGAAGAATAATAAAGGCAAGACTAGAAAGTTGTTTTTAGATACTCCAAAAGAAATAGAAGAAAAAAAAGATTCAGAGCTTTATGAAATTTATAGTTTACTTATAAATAAGTAGAAAATAGGAGGATATGTTATGAATTTTAATAAATATTTTGATCATACCATTTTAAGTCCGGATGCTACAGAGGAAATGGTAGAAAAAGTGTGTAAAGAAGCATTAGAATATGATTTTGCATCTGTATGTGTAAATCAAACCCATACGAAATTGGTGGCTGATTTATTAAGAGGAAGTAATGTTAAAACTTGTACTGTAGTAGGCTTTCCTTTAGGTGCAGCAAGTACTTCAGTAAAGGTTTTTGAAACAAAGGAAGCAATCGCAGAAGGTGCAACAGAAATTGATATGGTTATCAATATTGGAGCCATGAAAGACAAAAATCATGTATTGGTTTTAAATGATATTAAAAAGATAAAAGAAGCGTGTGGAAAAGAAATTACCTTAAAAGTGATTCTTGAAACTTGCCTTTTAACAGAGGAAGAGAAGATTAAAGCGTGCGAACTTTCAGTAGAGGCTGGAGCAGATTTTGTAAAGACTTCTACAGGTTTTAGTAAGTCTGGTGCTACAGTAGAAGATGTGGCTTTGATGAAAAAAGCAGTTTCTGGAAAAGCAAAAGTAAAAGCATCTGGTGGAATTAGAGATTATCAAGCAGCAAATAAGATGATTGAAGCAGGTGCAGATAGATTAGGAACCAGTGCTACGGTTGCTATTGTTGCAGAATATAGTAAATAGTTACTTGCATTAAGAGTAAAAACCCTTTATAATAAGGCGTCAAAGAATGCATTAGGCTCATTACATTTCTGTAACGAGCCTAAATAAAAGGGGAGGATAAGTATTTCTTTTTCTTTGGTATGTGCTTTCCGCCTGATTTATAAGGGCTTTACTAATGAATGGTCGGGGGATCCAAGATATAGTTGGCCAAAAAGACGGTGCACGAAAGCATACGCAATTTATCTATAACAGTCTAAAATTCTAATTCCTAGAATTCTATACTTTCAATAGATTAATTATAGTATTTACTATAAAAAGAATATTATTCATAAAAAATAAAAATTATAAGTAAGGATGGTAACACAGGATGACATTATTAGAAACATGGAGAGAATTAGCATATTCACAAGAACAAAGTGAAAAGGATAGCAATCTTTTTTGGGCAAATTATTTTAATTTAGAAAAAGGAATTTATGAAAAGCTTCTTTCCGACCCTAAAACACTTGTAGAAGGCACAGTGAAAGAATTGGCAGAAAAGTATGAAGTGGAACTTATGACTATGGTTGGATTTTTAGATGGTATAAATGAAAGTTTAAAAGTAGAAAATCCAATTGAAGATATGGCTGAAGATACAAAAGTAAACTTGGGATTTGACATAGAAAAGTTATATTATAATATGGTAGGAGCAAAGGCAGATTGGTTATATACTCTTCCAATGTGGGATACATTATTAACAGAAGAGGAAAGAAAAGAGTTATATAAAAAACAAAAACTTTCTACTACTGTTTTTAAAGAAGAAAAAGTTTATCCAAATGATCCATGTCCATGTGGAAGCGGTAAAAAGTATAAAAAATGTTGTGGAAAAAACGCATAAAAAATTAGTTTGATCCGTTCTGGAGAAGGGTGGTTATATGAAAAAAATAAATTGGGGAATTATAGGCGCAGGAAATATTTCTTCTAAATTTGCAACAGCCATAGGCGGAGTAGAAGATGCTAATTTAATGGCGATAGCTTCTAGAAGTCTGGACAAAGCAAGACAATTTGCTGAAAAATATTACGCACATAAAGCTTATGGAAGTTATGAGGAAATGCTTCAAGATGAAACTATTGATGTAGTTTATATTGGTACACCACACACGGAACATTTGGCAAATGCAGAATTATGTATAAAAGCAGGTAAAGCCGTGCTATGTGAAAAACCATTTACCCTAAATCAAAAAGACACAAAATACCTAATAGACCTTGCAAAGGAGCATAATGTTTTCTTGATGGAAGCAATGTGGACAAAATTTCATCCTTCAACAAAAATGGTTAAAGACTGGATATCTAATGGGAAGATTGGAAAACTCAGAGGAATGCAGATTAATGCTGGATTTAGAAGAGAGTTTAATCCTGAACAGAGATTGTTTAACCCTGACTTAGGCGGTGGTGCCTTATTGGATATTGGAATATATCCTATTACTTATGCAATACATTTGGCTGAGGCCTATCCAGAAGAAATCTCTAGCTATGCTTACTTTGGGAAAACGAATATTGATGAGCAGAATACTATTATTCTAAACTTTAAGGAAAAAGGAATTCTTGCAAGTTTAAACTCTGGAATTTCCGCTGAAGTTGGAAAAGACGCTGTTATTATTGGAGAGTCAGGTAAGATTTTTGTGAAGGATTTTTGGAATTCGAACTACGCTATTCTTTACGATAATAATGAGAATATAGTTGAAGAATATAAGGATGAATTTGAAACAAATGGTTATGAATATGAAATAAGAGAAGTACAAGATTGTCTTCGTGCAGGAAAGAAGGAAAGTACGGTTGTTCCTTTAGCAGATACACTTTCTATAATGAAAGTGATGGATGAAATACGAGGTCAATGGAATTTCAAATACAAACAAGAACAATAAAAAGAATAAAACAGTGGGATATGATTCAAAGAATCATATCCCACTGTTTTATTTGCCCTTTTCTATAACAGATTTCTTTGGCATACTATATCGGACAAGTTCTTGTAAATCTTTTTTTGTGCCTTCTTTTAAATCAGCATAAGGCAGAATGTATGCCTTGCTTTTGACGATGTACAAGTAAATATAATCGTCTAAAATATAGGCTTTCTGAAGCTGGTCCCATCTTAGGCGAATTTTTTCTTTATTGTTATGTATTAAAATACTTTCATTATCTAGTGTAGTGGTATAAACAAGTTGTCCAATCCCTTTTTCTATCTTTAATATGTTTATTTGCTTTTTCATAGAAAGATGAAATTGCATTATACTTATTAGGGGAAATAGAAAGCCTGTTAAGATTATAAAAATGGAGTATCCTGCTCTACCATTAAGATAATTTAAAATTCCAAGTATAATCATAAAGATAGGAATAAGAAATAGCTTTGTCCAACGGTTAGAAGTATAAAAATTGTGAAAATTCCCAAAATCTTTAAATACAGTTTGATTCATTCGAGTGGTCACAATAAGTGGCTTATCTGTCATAGTAAATTCCTCCTAAAATAATTACAAAATAATAGCACAATTATAGCAATGAAATGAAGAAAAGACAAGAAAATTATAAAAAGTCCAAAAAAGTATACAAATAGTTTCTTTAAAACATAAATATAGTTGACATTTTTGATAAATGGGTTTATATTTATGACAATGGGGGATTAATTAGTTTGATTTCTTAATTCCTTATATTAACTAGAAGGTATAGAATACCAAAGTACGGGAGGGAAATTATGAAAAAATTATTAGTAATTGGATGTGTACTTGCAATGACAGCAGCAGTGCTTACTGGTTGCGGTGGAAGTAAAGAATCATATGTATTTCGTTATGCAGAAAATCAACCACAAGATTATCCTACTACAAAAGGTGCATACAAATTTGCAGAAATCGTAGAGGAAAAAACAGATGGAAGAATCAAGGTTGAGGTTTATTATGGAGCACAGCTTGGAGATGAAAAGTCAGTTCTAGAGCAAATGCAATTTGGTGCTGTAGATTTTGCACGTGTAAGTCTTTCACCTTTATCTGAATTTGCACCTGCATTAAATGTGTTGCAGATGCCATACTTATATGATAATGGTGAGCATATGTGGAAAGTTTTAGATGGAGAAATTGGTGATTATTTCATGTCAACAGTAGAAAATGCATCTCTATACGCTTTATCTTGGTATGATGCAGGGGCTAGAAGCTTTTACAATACGGAAAGAGAAATCCATTCTTTAGAAGATATGAAAGGTTTAAATATTCGTGTACAGGAAAGTGCATTGATGATGGGAATTGTTTCTGCTTTAGGAGCAAATCCAACACCTATGACATATAGTGAAGTTTATTCAGGTTTACAAACGGGTGTAATCCAAGGCGCGGAAAACAATTGGCCATCTTATGAAAGTACTAGTCATTATGAAGTTGCACCATACTTTGTATTAGATGAACATACTCGTGTACCTGAACTTCAAGTTGTTAGTAAAATGACAATGGATAAATTATCAAAAGGTGATCAAGAAATAATAAGAGAAGCAGCTCTTGAATCTGCTCTATATGAAAGAGAACTTTGGGCAGAGCGTGAAAAAGTATCTGAAGAAAAAGTTAGAGCAGGTGGATCTATTATTACAGAACTTTCTGCGGAAGAGAAAGCTAAATTCCAAGATGCAGTGAAACCATTATATGAAGAATTTGTAAGTGAATATATGGAAACAGTGGATAAAATAAGAGCGACTAAATAAAAGATTCCTCAAATTGTAGTGTTAAAAAAAGCGTTCCATTTCGAGAGAGATGGAACGTATTTATAGAAGGAGGAATATAAATTGGTTATAAAAGAAGGAAGTAAAGCTGATAAGATCATGACTTTAATTGGAAAAATATTTGATTTTGTATATGGTGTTTTTCTGGAATATGCAAAAGTGGTATTATTAGTAATCGTTTTTATTGTATCAGCTCAAGTTTTTAGTAGAAATGTTTTAAAAAAGAGTATTAGTTGGTCTGAAGAAGTATCTCTTTTACTTATGGTTTGGACAGCATTTATAAGTATGGCAATCGGTGTGGAAAGAAAGATTCATGTATCGATTACAATTTTCTTTGATATGCTTCCAAAGCCTATTAGTAAAGTGCTTGGTATCTTAAATTATCTTATAGTAATTCTTTTTGGTTTTGTTTTAATTATCTATGGTTCAAAACTGATTGGAAGTACATGGAATTCAACTATGCCAGCTACAAAATTGCCTGCAGGAACCTTATACCTTATGATCCCATTGTCAGGAGTATTTGTTACTTATTATACTATTTTACAATTATTCGGATTAGAGAAGTATCATAAAACACCGAGAGGAGTTGAAGAAGAATGACAGATATGCAACTTGCAACCCTCATTTTATTGGGTACTTTTATAATATTTGTTATATGTAAATTACCTATTACCTTTGCACTTGTTTCATCCACTATGTTGACTATGTTTTATCTAGGAATACCGGTTATGGCAATGCTTCAACAGATGGCAAAGGCAGTAAACAGTTTTTCACTTATGGCAGTACCTTTCTTTATTCTTGCAGGAGAGATTATGGGTGAGGGAGGGATTTCGGAAAGAATCGTTAAGTTTGCAAATGTTCTAGTTGGTAGATTTAGAGGTGGACTAGCGCAGGCAAACTGTATCGATAGTATGTTTTTTGGTGGAATTTCAGGTTCAGCAGTAGCAGATGTATCTTCTCTTGGGTCTATTATGATTCCTATCATGGTCAAAGAAGGTTACGATGATGAATTTGCAGTTGCTATAACCGTATCAAGTGCATGTCAAGGAGTTTTAATTCCCCCAAGCCATAATATGGTTATTTACTCAGTTGCTGCGGGCGGCGTATCCGTAGGTAGATTGTTCTGGGGTGGATATATACCAGGTATTATGGTGGGTGTATCACTTATGATTGTTTGTGCAGTTTATTCTATTAAGAGACAATACCCAAAAGGCGATCCAGTTTCTTTTAAAGAAGCTTATGCTATTATAAAAGATGCTCTAGTAGCACTTTTTACTGCTGTAATCATTATGGGTGGCGTTGCAACAGGTAAATTTACAGCTACAGAGTCAGCTGCGATAGCTTGTATCTATGCATTTATAGTTTCTCTATTTTATTATAAAGAATTGAAGCTTTCAAGAATGCCAAAAATATTATACTCAACAGTTAAGACCTTAGCATTGGTATTTAGTTTGATTGCGGCAGCAGGTGCATTTGGCTGGATGCTAGCATATTTAAAGGTACCTGCTTTGATCACAGAGTTCTTTATGTCAATTAGTGATAATAGAATTGTTGTTTTATTATTAATAAATCTAATGCTCTTAGTGCTTGGATGTATTATGGATATGGCTCCACTTATTTTGATTTGTACACCTATCTTAGTTCCGGTAGTAGCACAATTTGGAATGGGACCAGTTCAATTTGGTATCGTGCTTATTATGAACTTAGCACTTGGATTATGTACCCCTCCTGTTGGTTCAGCTTTATTTGTAGGCTGTGCCATTGGAAAGATTCCGATGGAAAGAGTAGTAAAGACAATGTTGCCTATGTTCTTTGCAATGATAGCAGTACTTTTGCTTGTGACTTTTATCCCTGAATTAACTACTTTCTTACCAGACTTAGTTATGGGACCAGCAATATAAAATCAAACCTATTTAGCCAAAAATAGAGTGTTTCAAAAAAAGGAATCTATCCGAAAGAATAGGTTCCTTTTTTGAGTTTGTTGCGGTAAAATTTGTTAGTGTCTGATTTGCTAGGCGCTTTTTTAACGTGCTGACTTTAATATTGTTTTTAATTCTTCAACTTCAAAATTGTAATGGGTATTACAAAAATGACAATTTACTTCAATTGGCTTGTTATCATCAATCATTTCTTGGAGATCTTTCTTACCCACACTTATTAAGGCTTTTGTGATTTTTTCGCTGGAACAGTTACATTCGAACTTCGTAGGTATTTTATCTAGTATTTCTAGTCCGAATTCTCCGAGTACCTTTTCTAGTATCATCTCTGGAGTATATCCTTCTTCTAAAAGAGTAGTGATAGAGGTGATTTTTTCAACGTTCTTTTCTAATTTGGAGATTACGGATTCATCAGCAAAAGGCATTAATTGAATAATAAATCCGCCTGCTTGTTTTACTGTGTTGTCACGCTCCATTAAAACACCTAATGCTACAGAAGTAGGAACCTGTTCTGATTTTGCAAAGTAATAAGTAAGGTCATCTGCTACTTCACTTGTAGAAAGAGGAAGTTGGCTGTTATAAGGCTCTTTCATTCCTAAGTCTTTGCTCACGCTTAAAGTTCCATAGCCAATAGCAGCTCCAACATCTAACTTACCTGCATAATTAGCAGGAATGATAACGGTAGGATTGCCAGGATAGCCTTTTACATTGGCGTTTGAATCAGCAGTTACGGTGATTCCATTTATAGGTCCATCACCCTTCATGTTTACGGTAAGAATATCATTTTCGCCTTTCATCATGCTTCCCATCATGGCTGCACCGGTAAGCAGTCGGCCTAAAGCAGCGGTAGCTACAGGGCTAGTGTTATGAGTTTTTCTTGAAAATTCAACTAATTCTCTTGTGGTTGCAGCAAACGCACGAATTTGGTGATTAGCGGCAGTTGCTCTTATTATATAATCTGACATATAAATTCCTCCTAATAGTTAAAATAAAATCATCTTTTACATGCGACAACATAAATTCGTTCGCTTTTCTCGTGAGGTGGATTGTTTGTAAATGCGTCGTAAGCATTTATAAATTTTAGTCCAGCTACGTCAAGTGCAGATTGAATATCTTCTAAAGAATATACTTTTTGAAAATGAGTTTCCACATATTTTTCGTAGGAAGTATCTTTTTTCTGGATAAAAAGAGTAAGTTCATATTCATTGATTTCTTCCTCTTCATAATAATAATTATCCCATATAAAACTACTTTTCTCACGATTTTCTGCGATTGTGGTATCCCCTAGTAATTCTTTATATTTATATTTTGTATTAAAATCAAATAAAAAGATTCCGTCTGGATCTAAGTAGTTGTTTACTAATGAAAAAACTTTTACAAGTTCATCGTAGTTTAATATATAATTGATTGAATCACAAATACTTATAATAGCACGAACAGTACCATAGAGTTCAAATTCTCTCATGTCCTGAAGTAAGTAAAGAATATCAAAACCAGACTCGACTTTTTTTTCGCTAGCTATATTTAACATTTCTTCTGAATTGTCTATCCCAATCATATCATATCCTGCATCTGCTAGTAATTCAGTAAAGGTACCTGTTCCGCAGCCAAGATCTAATAAGATGCCATCTGTAATTCCATATTGAGTTAAAAATTTAAGTACATACTTACACCATTCCTCGTAAGGAATATTATCCATAAATAAGTCATATACCTTAGCAAAACTTGTATAAGAATCCATATTTCCTCCAAAAGTATACTAAAACACACTTCTTAGTATACTACCAAGTTTTTCTCTGAAAAGCAAGCTTGATTATTGCCTTGTATTGAATTATACTTGTATTAATGAGGTTGCTAATCAAATAGGAAAAGGGGAAAGAAGATGAAGAATAATGTTATCCATAAGCATATACGCAAAATAAGTCTCAAAAGAATGTTATACCCTTTTCTATTAATTGTATTCACTATATATATTTTTCAACAAATCCCTTTTATTAATACATTAAAACCTGCAAAGATGGAACATATATCCCAGTTAGAAAGTGCTTTTCAAAAGGATGATTACTTTGTAGATATATCATTGAAAGAACTTTTTTATTCGGGCTATGATTATGTGGAAAATGGGAAAATTTCTGCTTCCTACTATTACATCATTGAAGATGGTATTTGTTATTATTTTTTGATTTCAAAAGATTCCTTTGATATTCACAATGAAATTTTGAAGGATATTAGAATAAGAGGAAAAATAGAAGTTGGCGGGAAAAATTTAAATAGCCTAATTTCAAATATGGCAAAGGATTTATCGTGGACAAGTAGTGAACTTAGAAAAGTTTCTTCCCCTCTTTTAATAAAGGAAGCAAAATATTTACAGAGTAAAACGATTTGGTTGTTGGGAATCAATTCACTTATGTTTCTTGGCTCTTGCTTTTTGTTTCTTCACGCATTAAGTTTTACGCTAGTACCTTTACTGCATCCTTCCTGTATTTATCTTAGAAGATATGGAAGCGTCAGGCAGCAAATTAAAGAGATAGAAAGTGAGTTGGCGGAAGAGATGCGTTTGAAATGCAAGAATTTGATTGTTACAACAAATTACTTAATAGAAATTTCTAATAATCACTTAAAGATATTGCCTTTAAGCCAAGTGCTATGGGCATATAAACATAGTAATTTTCATCAGTTTCGCTTGTTTAGCAATAAGCTTACTTATACTCTGAGGGTAATCGGCAAGAAGTCAGGCAAATTAGTATCCACGCTACAACCAAAGTCTGATGTGGATATGGTGTTGAAATACTTAGAAGAAAACTTTCCAGAGGTATTAGTGGGTTACTCAAAAGAAAATGAAAAAACAGCAAAGAAAATGAATTGGATATAAAAAGCCTCCGGTAATCAAACCGAAGGCTTTGTTTATGATTAGAACCAATTGCTTGGCAAATAATTTTTTGTGTTTTCCAACATTTCATCAAATAGCATCTTGGCATCGGACTCAGAAATAGTCATGAGTGGATCATTTGAAAATGCTTTAAATGCCAATCCTCTATCACAAGTCAGAGCTGCTTCTAAGATGTCCTCGTGATTTTGAACATGTGGAAGAATGAGCTTGTGGATATTTTCAGGAATAGAGCCAGCCATTACTGGTGCAATGTGGTCTCTTTCGAATAATGCATTTGTCTCAACAATTGAGCCAAGAGGTAGATTTGGAATTTGTCCTGAATTTGGAATGTTAACGTTACTTACCGTACGGGCTAGCCCCACCAAGGATTTAATAAGCTGAATTCCTTCTTCTCCTGAAGGTTTTGTTCCGATTTCCTCTTCTCCAGAAATCAACCTTTCGCTACGTGCTAGACGTTTTTTTAGGTCTTCCTCTCTATAATCTACTGTCGTTAAACCAAACTTCCAAGACTTTACAGTATCAGGATCTTTTAAATAAATTGGTGGCATAAATTCTGCTAGATGTCTATCGCCTGCAGCAGCAATAAAACCGTAATTTTTAAACAAGTCAAATTTTACTCTTTCAACAGAAGAGAAAGAATTGTTCATCCAGTTTGAATCCCCACCTTCTGAATAGCCACTTTCATAATGTTTATTACTGAATTCTTTATATAAAGGAAATAGGTCAATGCCTTTATAAGAAGCTTTGTCAAACCATGTGAAATGATTGATACCTAGTACATTAACAAAAATTTCGGAACGGTCGATATCCTTTAGGCCTAGCATATCTTCACACATATGTGCCAATAATTTTTGTGTGCCAAATACTTCATGACAACATCCAAATGCTTTGATCTCGGGAAATACTTGATATAGAGTTTTTACACATAAAGACATTGGGTTTGTATAATTGATAACCCAAGCATCTTTGGCATATGCTTTAATTGCTTCTGCTATTTCTACAAACATTGGGATGGTTCGGAGTGCTCTTACAAGACCACCAGGTCCGGCGGTATCTCCAACCGATTGATAAATTCCATATTTTTCAGGTAAATGGACATCGGATCGCATTTCGTTAAAGGTACCTGGCAAAATAGAAATCACAACAAAATCAGCGCCTGTTAAAGCTTCTTTAAGGGAATCTGCGGTACTATAGTTCCATTTTCCTTTTGAATTTGCTTTGCTTGTTAAGGTATTTCCAATAATTTTGTTGTTTTCTGCGGCAGTTTTATCGATATCGTATAGACAGATATTGCCACTTATCTGATCATCCATAGATAAATCGGTCATAAAATTCCAGGCCCAGCCTCTTGAACCACCACCAATATAGGTGATATTAATATTGTTTACTTTATTGTCTTTGTAGTTCATCGTTTCACCTCGTGTTATTTTGAAATTAATTAGTTACTTTCTAAATGTATAGCTAATTATACAACAATATTGTATAATTAGCTAAAAGTATATTGCGGAAAATGGAGTAAAAACATATATAACTCAAACTATATTGCTTTCTGTGATTGGAGAGAAGATAAATGGAAACAAATGAAATAAAACAGTTGTCAGATGGAATTGATGGAACAATTGAGTTTTTTAAAATGCTGGATGATTGGCTAACTCTTGAACAAGTAAAAAGAGGTAATAAATTTGTTATGCCAGTTAAGCACTTACATGATGACTATGAGATTTATTATTTAATAGAAGGAAATCGCTATTATTTTATTAATCAACAAACTTATGAAGTTAAGAAAGGAAATCTAGTATTTGTGGATAGAAATCAGGTTCATAAAACTGCAGCCATGAATGATGAGCATAGAATTCATGAAAGAATATTGGTTCAGGTAAGCAGAGAAGCATTGGTTAGGTTATCGCACTTGTTTGGTGGGATTGATATGGTGCTTTTCTTCAAAGAAAGATTTGGAGTTTTGGAACTTTCAGAGGAAGAGCAAGAACGGATAGAAGAGATCTTTAGAACATTGAAAAGGGAGTTGCTAGAAAAGGAAAAAGGGTATAAATCAGTAATTGAAATAAAACTTGCAGAACTTTTGATTTTTTCGGCAAGAAGAAAGCAAATATCTGATATCAATGAAATGAGTGTGGTAAGTAGTTCTAAACATAATAAGGTGTCAGAAATTGCCCAATATTTAACAATGAATTATGCAAGAAATGATTCATTAGATAAATTAGCAAAGGACTTCTATATAAGTAAGTATTATATGTGTAAAAGTTTTAAAGAGGTGACAGGCTTTACGATGAAAGAATATGTAAATATGCTGAAAATTAAGGAAGCTGAAAAATATTTAATTGAAACAGATTGGAAGGTTACAGATATAGCTGAAAAAGTTGGATATGAGAGTATTACTTATTTTGAAAGGGTATTTAAGGATACGATGAGAATGTCACCTCTAAAGTTTCGGAAGTCAAAGAGTTGAATTCAAAGTTAAAATCTTGCACATCAAAAAAGAACTGCCCAAAGGGGCAGTTCTTTCCTAATCTCATTGAAAAACAATTGCTTAATTCATAATAAAAAATCGAAATTTATATATTCATGAATAAAGGCACACTATTTTACTTCTTTGATTATAATTTTGTTACGTTAGTAGCTTGAG
>CAYYVJ010000013.1:0-29790 GCA_964475115.1 uncultured Lachnospiraceae bacterium | reverse complement strand
TCCTTGGAATTATCTTACTCGGTATTGCGGATGAATTATAATACATAGTTTTTTTACACAAAAAAGGATTGCATCTTATTAAGAGCAATCCTTTTTAGATGTTTTACGATACACTAACAGGCTACAATTTCTTTGATATTAAATTCCTTGCCACTCAATAAATCAAAATCATTGACTTCACATTGTGGGCAAATTCCTTTATTAGAAAGCAAATGGTAAGAATCACCGCACTGCTTACATCGGCCGATACCTTCCACTACTTCTATGGTGAGTTTAGACCTTTCAAACATTGTTCCATCTACGGCGCATGGAAAACAATTTTCCATATACTTAGGCACAATCGATGATAGTTCTCCTATCTCCAAAACAATAGATTCCACTTCTGTTATATCATTTTCCTCTACAATATCCTGTAAGGTCTTTACTATATTATAACAAATAGATAATTCATGCATATTAAACCTCTTTCGAAAAAGCGCGACTAATGTTCTTTGCAATAATTTTTCCTTTTCGTTTAATCATGGTTTTAACAACTACTGGTTTTATGTCCAAGAAGTGAACACCTTCACCATCATAAACTCGTTCTAAATGAATTGCATCAAATTTACATTTGGTTGTACACTGGCCACATCCCACGCACATATATTCATCTACCATGGTAACTCCGCAACCCAAACAACGCTCCGTTTCTTTCTTTATCTGCTCTTCTGTCAATACGCCTCTATAATCACGGAAGGTCTCTGTCACTTTTTTCTCCATTTTTATATTTTCTGGGCGTTGACGAGATGAATTATCAAAGCTTTCCAAAACAACAGCTGTTTTATCTAGTTCTTTGTATTGACGACGATCACGTCCAAGTACTAAACTCTGTCCTGGCTGAACAAAACGATGGATGGATATTGCCGCTTCCTTTCCTGCCGCAATAGCATCAATTGCAAAACTTGGCCCCGTATAAACATCTCCACCTACAAAGATATCTTCCTCTGCTGTCTGGTATGTAAAATCATCTGCTTCTACTGTTCCATTTTTTCTCAATTTTACATTAGATCCTTTTAACAAATCATCCCAGATCACAGACTGACCAACTGATAGTAAAATGTAATCTGCTTCCACAGTTATCACTTCATTCTCATCATACTGAGGATTAAATCTACCATCTGCATCAAATACCTGTATACATTTTTTAAATTCAATGGCCTTTACCTTACCATTTTCTGTCACAATGTGCTTTGGTCCCCAGCCACAATTAATTTTGATGTTTTCTTCTTCCGCTTCTTCCACTTCATCTTCTGCTGCAGGCATTTGATTCCGATTTTCCAAGCAGAATTGTTCTACTGAAGCTGCTCCAGCACGAATTGCCGTACGAGAAACATCAATTGCAACATTTCCTCCACCAATTACAACTACCTTTCCTTCGTATCTCTGACTGTCATCCTGATTAATAGATTTCAAGAAATCAATACCAGACATCACACCTTCTGCGTCTTCACCTTCTATACCGATTTGACGTCCACCTTGTGCTCCTATTGCAAGATAAAATGCTTTGTATCCCTGATTTCTCAAGTCAGCTAATGTAACATCTTTACCTACTTCAATACCAGTCTTGAATTCAACGCCTAATGCTTTGATTACTTCAATTTCTGCTTCAACAACTTCTTTTTCCAAACGGAATGATGGGATACCCATAGTAAGCATGCCACCTATTTTTTTCTCTTTTTCAAATACAGTAACACGATATCCATCCAAAGCAAGGAAATATGCGCAAGATAAACCTGCTGGTCCTGCACCAACGATTGCGATTTTCTTGTCACTATAATCATGACGCTTTGTTGGAATAAAACGATTCTTTGCATCTAGTTCACGCTGTGCAATAAACTTCTTGATTTCATCAATTGCAATTGCTTCATCTATATCTCCACGAGTACATGCATCTTCACATCGGCGGTTACAGATACGACCACATACTGCTGGCAATGGATTTTCCTTTTTGATTAATTCAAGCGCTTCTGCATAATTTCCTTGAGATGCCAATTTTATGTATCCTTGTACTGCAATATGGGCAGGACAGTTTGTTTTACATGGAGAGGTACCAGAATCTACAACGTCTTCACGATTAGTACGATAATCTGAATTCCAATTCTCTTCTTTCCAGTTATGGTCACGTGGCGTTACTTTTGTTGTAATATCCTCCACAACTGCTTTGCTAGAGCATAACTTCTGGCCCATCTTTAATGCATTTACAGGACAGTTTTCCACACATTGACCACAAGCAACACATTTATCTTTATCAACTTTTGCAACATAGTTAGAACGAACCATATCATTATTTTTAAACATTTCAGCTGTACGAAGGGACAAGCAGCCACATCCACAACAATTACAGATCGCATGCGTCTTTCCATTTCCATCCACATTAGGAATCTGATGCATCAATCCATTTTCTTCTGCTTTTCGGATAATCTCATAAGCTTCTTCTTTGCTAATCTGACGTCCACGACCTGTTTTAATATAGTATTCAGCAGCATGACCCATTTGAATACACATATCTTCCTTTAAATGTCCACAGCCTTCTCCCATAAGTTCACGATCCGTACGGCAAGAACATGCAGTTACTGTAAATACATCATTTTCTTCTAAATACTTGGATACTTCTTCATAGGAAGCTGCGTGAGAATTTCCATCAATTGCAGATTGGATCGGAATGACACGCATCAAGCCGACTCCAACAGGAAATGCACCAGAGCTCTTTGGTCCACGAACACGTCCATAAGCTTCCATGGCATAACCAATAATTGGATATTTCTCACAATTTTCTGCACTATTTACAATAACTTCCATCGTACCAGGAATCCAAGTTTCTGCCCAGAAAACATCTACATTATGTTCTTTATCTGTATTCCAAAAAGCAACACCATAGTATGCTAGCCTTTTTATATGTTCTTCTACATAGTCTTCTGACGCATTCATTTCTTTTGCTATTTCTGCAACAGTCTTTTCTTTGTAGAGCTCCAAGTGCATACCCACTTTTGCCATATCTTGATCCACGCCTGCTTCTAAAATCACATACTCAGGATCATCCCACTTATAAGATTCTTTTCCTTTTTTTCTTCCTAAATGATTCGCAAGTGCCAATACATCTTCATCATATTTACATACATACCAATCCGGAAATATCATTTTTGTAATCTCTTGCATTTTCTCCTCCATTAGCCCCAATTTTTAACTTCACTACGAATCCAATCAAACCATTCATCCATACCTTCACCTGTCCTAGAGGAAATTGGAATAATTTTAATATTTGGATTCAATTTTTTTACACGTTCCTTACAAGCTTCTAAATCAAAATCAAAATACGGAAGAACATCAATCTTATTAATTAAAAGTACATCGCAAATAGAAAACATCAAGGGATATTTCAATGGTTTATCATCACCTTCTGGTACACTTAGAATCATTGCATTTTTTGATGCGCCCGTATCAAACTCGGCTGGACATACCAGATTTCCTACATTCTCGAGTATCACAAAATCAACATCTTCAGTCTCTAAACCTTCCAAACCCTGTTTTGTCATATCTGCATCCAAATGACACATTCCACCAGTATGTAACTGAATTACTTTCGCTCCTGTAGATGAAATCGTAGCAGCATCAACATCTGAATCAATATCTGCCTCCATAACTCCAATCTTCATCTCCCCCTGTAGTACAGGTATCGTGCTCATCAAAGTAGTTGTTTTTCCCGAACCTGGTGATGACATCAAGTTCAGTAAAAAAATCTTATCTTTTTTCAGTTGCTCTCTTAATAAATCTGCCTGTCTGTCGTTGTTTTCAAAAATACTTTGTTTCACTTCCAATATCTTGAATTCCTTCATGATTTCTCCCTTCCATTCATTTGTAATTTAACTTTGGTCTATCCAGATGATTAAATCTTAACACAATGTTAAAAAAATATCAATACTGTTTTTTCTTTTATAAATACAAGCCTTTTCTTCTTCTTGTTATTCATCTAAAAATATGTTATCTTAATTTAAAGCCATTGGTCTGACCAACATCAAGGAGGATTTATTTATGGAGTATAAAGAAATTGTAGCACCTACTATGAAGGAATTATTTGTTGATGAAATAGAAAGAAAAATTATAAGTGGAGAACTACAACCCGGAGACAAGCTTCCTACAGAACGGGATCTTGAAAAACATATGAAAGTGTCAAAAACCATTATTCATTCAGGACTTTCCGAATTGGCATCCAAAGGCTTTGTAGAAATCATTCCACGAACTGGAACATTTGTAAGTGATTATATTCGAACTGGCAATCTAGGAGTCCTATCTTCCATTATGAAATTCAACCATGGAAAATTAGACAAAAAAACCTTTGAATCCCTGATGATTTTTCGTTTAAATATGGATCAAGAATGTGCATCTCTTGCTGCTTTAAATCGAACGGAAAGAGACTTAGATATATTAAAAAATTTATATAAAAAAATTATGGCCTGTGAAGATTATAAACAGATGGTGCAACTAAAGATTGATTTTTATCATGCCATGTATTGTGCAACTGGAAACAATATCTATCCATTGGTCGTTAATTCTTTTCAACTGCTTTCCTGCACTTTCAATGAAATTGTATTTCGACACTATGGTTATCAAATGGGACGCATCTACATGGATGAACTGATGAATGCCATTGTCGAACAAAAAGATAAGGTTGCAGAAGAAGTTGCAGGTCGCTTTCTAAAAGAGCGCATTAGTGAATTAAGAGAATGGTATTTTAAAGAATCCTAATTTCCTTACAATGGAATTATGATAAAGGAATATAATTTTCTTATTTGATAATAATATTATCGTAGCTAATAATTCTTTTGGAGGTAGACAAAATGGATAACAACAGAAATGCCAATAATGAAAATAGTAGAAATGACGCTTCCAAAAACTGCTAAAGTAATTTAATATTCCCCTAATATTAAAATAAATACAATCAGAAGAGAGATTTTTTCATCTCCCTTCTGATTGTTTCTTCTTATCACTAGGAGTGGTTATCTTGATCTTCTCTTTGATAAACAATTTCTCCATCCACTAAGGTATAAACAGTTTCTGTGAAAACTTCCATTGGATTTCCTGTATAGATTGCAATATCAGCATCTTTTCCTACTTCAATACTACCCACTCTGTCAGACACTCCACAAATAAGTGCCGGGTTTATTGTAATCGCTTTAAGTCCTTCCATAATTCCAAGTCCATGCTTAGCTGCCAATCCTGCATATATTGGCAAATATTGAATCAATGTTACTGGGTGGTCCGTAATAATAGAAACCTTAACTCCTGCCTTTGCTAATACACCAGATGTTTTAAAATCTGCGTTTTGAATTTCAAGTTTATTTCTACTTGCCAAATCAGGACCAAAATTAGCATGAAATCCACTTTCTTTAATCTCATTTGCTATAATATGCCCTTCCGAACAGTGATCTAATGTCATCTTAACATTAAATTCTTTTGCAATACGAATTGCCGTCATTATATCATCAACCCGGTGGACATGAGCCTTTAGTGGAATTGTCCTGTCAAGTACTGGAATCCATGGCTCTTTTTCAAAATCTTCTTCAAAGTCTTCCTTGTTTTTTCTTGCCATGTCCTTTTTTTTCTTATATTGTACAGCTTGAAGTAATTCTTTTCGCAAAAGCGCAGCTATGGACATCCTCGAAGTTGGCTGCATATTTTTTTCTTTATAAGCTGCCTTAGGATTTTCTCCAAATGAGACTTTCATAGCCGCTGGTTCTAAAACAATCATTTTTTCAATCATTCTTCCATGTGTTTTCAAAAATACAAATTGTCCACCAACAGCATTACAACTTCCAGGTCCAACCATTACAGAAGTGATGCCTGCCTGCAAAGCGTTATGAAAGGCAGGGTCCATTGTGTTAATCGCATCTATAGCCCTCAAGTAAGGTGTTATAGGCGTGGATTCCTCATTACAGTCATCTCCTTCTATTCCCATCTTTTCTTCTGTAATCCCGATATGACAATGTGCATCTATCAGTCCTGGCATGACCCACAAGCCGCTTGCATCAATAATCGTATCCTGCTCTTGTATTGGTGTTTTCATTTCTTTTCCCACTTCTATAATTTTATCATTTTCAATTAAAACACTTCCTGGATCTAATACATCACCAGTCATTGTATAAATTATGCCATTTTTAATTAATAACATAAATCTCCTCCAAATCTATTAAACGACTTGTGTATATTGTTTGAAGGTTTTATCAAAACTATACCTTAACATAGTTTTAAATCTGACCTTATTACTTTAATTGAATGTGGTCATTTCTTTATGATCACATTTTAAGTATAATGATAAAAAGAATAATCAAAAGGAGAACAGAAATGAAAAGAATTTTAACCGCACAGGATATTTCCTGTGTTGGAAAATGCTCACTTACCGTTGCACTTCCTATTATATCAGCTTTGGGAGTTGAAACTGCTATCCTTCCAACAGCCATGCTATCCACTCATACTATGTTTAACAACTTTACTTTTAAAGATTTATCCGAAGAGATTGCTCCTATAACCAAGCATTGGCAAAATGAAAACATTGGCTTTGATAGTATCTACACTGGATATTTAGGATCCATAGAACAAATCGATATGATTGCAAACTTATTTAAGGAGTTCAAGACAGAAAAAAACTTAACAATTGTTGACCCAGTTATGGCAGACAATGGTAAGTTATATCCAGCATTTGATAAAGCTTTTGCTGCTAAAATGGCAACCCTTTGTGCTAAAGCAGATATAATTATTCCAAATATTACTGAGGCTTCTTATATGACAGGTATGGAATACAAGGAGTCCTATGAGGAAAAATATATTAAAGAAATGCTTGAAAAGCTTGCAGGACTTGGTGCTAATATTTCCATCCTGACCGGTGTAAGTTTCCATGAAGGTAGCACAGGTGTTATGGGATACGACAAAGAAAGTGGAGAATACTTCTACTACAAACATAAGAAGATTGATGTTAACTTCCATGGCACAGGGGATATCTTCGCCAGTACCTTAGTAGGTGGCATTGCAAATGGACTTACTTGGAAAGAAGCAATCCCTTATTTACTAAAAAGAATGGGAAAATAGTGTTTCAATCTATAGAATAAAACAGGAGATACCCTAATAAGGATATCTCCGAAAAAATCAGCTATGACTTCCTACGGCGGCATTATCCGCATCAGGTTATAGGGTCGAAGTTGATTACTTCCTCTCAGCCTGCAAACACAAGCTCCCCTGTATATTTTGTTAACAATTTTCAACACATTCCTTGTATCATGTCAAATGAGCTAAAATATGTTTTATATTTTGAATGTTGAAACTAACTGAGTTAATTTTTCTGCAATCTCTGCCTGGTGTTGTGCTGCTTCTGCTACTTGATCCATGGCAATTGTTGTTTGTTGCATACTCTTTAATATTACTTCTGAATTACTTGAAGTTTCTCCTACATTCGTAGCAATGAACTGAGTTACAGATGAAATTTCCTGAGTAGAGGCATTTAGTTCCTCTGACATTGCCGCAATACTATTAGATAAATTACTTACATAAGAAGCATCCTTTTCATAGCTAACACCAGTATCCATAAGCAATGCATAATCATCACTTACACGTGTGCTAATAAAATCTACTACATCTTTTGCATTTACAGACAAATCTTCAACTGCACCTTTTACTTTTGCTACTACTTCATGAATATTTTTCACATAACCAGAAGATCTTTCAGCCAATACACGTATTTCATCCGCTACGACTGCAAAACCTTTTCCTTGTTCTCCCGCTCTTGCTGCTTCTATAGCCGCGTTAATAGCAAGAAGATTTGTTTGATCTGCAATGGAAGAAATGGATTCTGCAAATATAGCAATTTCCTCAACAACTTTTCCTTGTTCAATTGCATTTACAATTTGTATTTCTTTTTCTCCACTTAATTTCTTAGCAACTTCTCTTGACTCAAAACCTTTACTTTTTATGATAACTGCTCTTTTTTGAATTTCAGCAGACTGACTTCCACTTTCTGAAGCATCCGAAGTTAATTGAGAAATTCCTGAATCAACTTGTTCAACCGTAGCTGCTAGTTCTTCCGTTGTAGCATTGATTTCTTGAATATTTCCTACAATAGAAGCAATATTTTGATCTATTTCTTCAAAATTACCAGCCACCTCTTCTAGCGTTGCAGATAACTCTTCACTAGAAGCAGATACTTCCTGAGAGTCATTTGCAATCTCATGTATTACTTCTCTTATTTTTTCTTTCGCTATATTTAATGCATTTGTCATTTCCCCAAATTCATCTTTGCTCTTTATTTGATTGCTGTAGGTCAGGTCTCCAGCTTTAAGCGCCTCAGCAAATTTAAGAATGTTTTTAATATTTTTTGAAACATATAAAGATATCAATAAACCAAAAATAATAGCCAATAATGCGCCTATTGCACTAGTAGCAAGTATTATTATTCTAAGTGAAGCATATGCATTTTTATTTCGTTCATTTTTTGCTTTTGCTTCGTTTTGACTCCATTCTAGTAAATTATCTAATTCTTCTCCTATTTTAAGTCTAACTTCTGTAATTCTATACATATCCGTTTTTGCGTTGAAATATTTCCCTTCATGAGCAAGACCTAGAACATTTGAACGTGCCGTTCTATATTCTTCTAGTAGCACTAATATTTTATCATAACTTGCTTGTGTTTCCTCATTATGACCAAGTTGCTCAAAACTCTCCAAATACATTCTATTTTCTTCAGCATATATTTCTATAGCTGCAATAGCCTCTTTTGTTTGAAGTGAATCTGTGTAAAGTACTGCACGATCAATTTCCGTTCTAATATTTAAAAGGCTTTCTTTAATTTGATGTATATAATTAATACTTTGAAAGTTGTAATTATAGATCTCTTTTGCATTATCGTTTAATGTTCTCATACCCAACATTCCCATGGCACTCACAACAACAATACAAAGCAAACATATTAAAAAACCCGAAAATAATTTTACCTTTACAGACATATTTCTTACTAAATTCATTCTTTCCTCCTAGGTATGTATATTATTCATAAAGTGTTTTTGGAAGCTTTCCAATAAGCACCGTTTACCATAATAACACTCTCAACGTTTGATATCAAGCACTTTTTTCAGAACTCACCATTTTCTTTGCATAAATATAAAAGCATCTCCAAGAGATACTTTTATATCAGACTGTATATTTAATATCTTCT
Source organism: uncultured Lachnospiraceae bacterium (assembly GCA_964475115.1). Classification (GTDB taxonomy): domain Bacteria; phylum Bacillota; class Clostridia; order Lachnospirales; family Lachnospiraceae; genus CAYYVJ01. Next base: position 20,555 of record CAYYVJ010000013.1, on the reverse strand, counting down.
ATTCCTTCTATTTCCTGAAGGTGATTCAAAAGCTCATCTGCTGTTTTTTGCAGAGAATTGTTAGCTGTAATAATCACCCTATAATATCCTTCCGTATGTCCATTGTTTATCTGAAGATTTACGATATTCACTCCCATTTCCTCCGCCGATGAACAAAAATCTTGTATGGCTCTCCTTGAATTAAATTCAATCTCTAAGTGAAACAAGTCTTCATTCTGAGTAAATGGTTTCGACCTTGGTCTGAAATTTTTAATGATCAGGTAAACGGTCACTGTGGAAATAATAGCTCCTTCATAATATCCAATTCCTATTGCAAGTCCAATACAGGCTGCTGCCCATAAGCCAGCTGCAGTAGTTAAACCTCTTATTTTTGTTGTTCCTTCAACGATGATACTACCTGCTCCTAAGAAACCGATACCGCTTATAACTTGTGCTCCTAACCTGGCGGGATCACCTATTCCATACTTGTCATATGTAAACTGTCCAGTCATCATAGCCATTGCTGCACCTAAACATACAAGCATATGGGTTCTCTTTCCAGCAGGGTGATTAGATTTTTCTCTTTCGATTCCCAGAATACCACCACAGATCACCGAAAGTATAATCCTCAAACATGTTGTAATAATATCACTCTCAAAAACAAAATTCAAAATATACGATTGCCATGCCATAAATCATATCTCCTTAACAATATAATTTCTCATTCTTTCTTTTTCAACCACGCTACAATATAGCAGATTATACCACAACGTAAGCCAGAAGTACACTCTACCTAAGTACAAAATCAAAAGATTTAATTTGTAAACATGTTCTTAACAGAGTAAGGGAAAACACTCATGTCAGCAATCTCGTTATCAATCATAAATGTGGTAGGAAAGGCTGAGATGTTATAACTCATCTATTGTGTATCCATGCGCATTACAAATAGCATATAACACTTCAAGTATATTTGCCATTTCTTCGATACTTTTATCTAGCTGATACTCTTTCACTTCTTCCAAAAGCTTCTTATCCAGCGTTCCAGTGAAGTTTCTTTTCCATCCTTCGTCTTTGCCTTCTGTCTCAGATTATATTTTAAAACTAAATTACAATAAATCTCTGTGAATTTGTAAAATAGCTGGTCAAATGTGAGCACAAGATTTTCATCCGCATTGTAAAGACTGTCTAAAATTGATTTAAAGAAACCAAACTTATAACCGGTGGCATAAGAAGGAAAGGGCTTCCCAAACTACGCCTCCCCAAGTTTTATGGTAATGAAAATGTTACTCTTCCGTAGAAAAGAAACACTAATAATATATGTAGATTATTAGACACATTGAATTACACGCTTCCTGCATTGCCTAAAGCTCCTTCAATTGATGAATTTAAAGAAAATGCAAATACAGGTAAGTACCAATGCATTCTAGTAATTTTATCAGACAAATTACTTGGGCATTGGATAGAATAAGGAAACATTTACAAAGTACAATGCCTGTCAGCTTAAGGAAGTATTATAAGAGAAGTAGATCTTTGATTCATGCAAGATAGTCATCACTAAAGGATGAAAAGAAAAAAGAATGTGACTTAATGCTCACTTATAGCGAAGACTTGCGAAAACATTCTGTTCAAAGACAAGAATTTAGAGATTGTATTTCGAATGCAGCAACATACAGACGATGGTTTAGAGGAATTCTAAATGCTTTCAAATACGGAATAACAAATTTACATAGCGCAAACTAACTAATACATTTTTAAGGGAATTAACAGGGAGGCTTATTTGTCATGCCCATAAATCATTCTATAGATGCAAAACATAAAAATTGCCCTAACATTAGTAATGGGATAGGATTCAGAGAATCCTATCCCAACACTTGACAAAGAGCCTGAATAAGCTCAAAAAGACTGTTTAAACTAAATTACTCAAAAGAAAAACTTAACATATCAAATTCTCCACTACCATGGTACACAAAATAAATCGGGTATACTCCTTCTTTCATAGAGAAATCAGCTGATGTCTCTGTCCATTCTTGAGTATTTATATTTACTTTTAATTCACTACAAACTTCGCCATTTTCATTCCTTAAAACTTTCAATGTTCCAGATGCCTTCCCACGCAAAGTTACAGTAAGTGATTTGCAATCCATGAATGAAAAATACTTATAACCAACAATACAATTTTGCTTCATTCCTTTTAGATACTGTCCTGGTTCTGATTCTCGGTCTTCTCCATCCTGGGTTAAACACAATGTCTTCTCATTTTGCTTATCAGTCGTAGGATATTCATTCTTATCAATAAGATTACATGCTATATAGGCAGGATATTCTCCTTTTCCTACTAATGGACCTCCATTTAGTCCACAACTTGTTGCTTCTACCTGTTGTATCTTCCCTTGGGAATCAAAGTATATTGCTTCTGCTACTCCTTGTCGGCTAAAAGAAGAGTTATTAGTTAATCTATGACTAAATATATAATATTGTCCTTTTATTTCCACAATTCCACCATGTGTATTTCCTGCAGGGTAAGCAGGATATTCCTCTGTATAACCATTGATTCCTATATCCGAAGTGGAATGAATTTTTCCTCCATAGGTGAACTCTTTATCCGGATAATTTCCATAGTAATAATGTAATCCCGTCACTCTAGCTGAATATACAAGATAATATACCCCATTGATTTTTCTCATAGATGGGGCTTCAAAATAACGTGCTCCCTCAGGGCATGGTCGATCTCGAGATATTAGCACTTTCGGTCCTTCTTTCACCGTCAGCATATCAGCTTCAAGTTCGCAAACATGTGCCCCAACATATTTTCTTCCCAACTCATCCTCTTTAACTTTGGGGCAAAACCCAGAATACAAATAAATTCTACCATCGTCATCAATAAAAATACCTGGATCAAATTGATGAAAATCTCCTGGATTCTTACCAACAATTTTTCCTTCTTTATCCACCACATCTCCATAGTATTCATATTTCCCTGATGGCGTATCACATACTGCTACTGACATAATCGATGAGCCAGACACTGAATAATACAAATAAAACCTACCATCAGGTCCTTTTGTAACATCAGGAGCATATAAATTGTTAGTACCTATTTTATAAGGATGTTGTTGTTTTTCATAAATGATACCTTCATATCTCCAATCAGAAATATCATCAATCGGTGCAGACCAGCAAACATAATCGTTTTGACAATATTGTGTCCCAGCGAATCGATCATGACTTCCAAAAATATATAAACGATCACCAAATATGTATGGCTCTCCATCTGGAATATACTCATAACTCGGAAGATATGGATTATAAATTTGTTTCTTCATATTCACCTCTTTTAGAATATCATAAGTAACTAGTAACACATTTATAGTTTATTCACTATACTAATTACTTTGATTTTAATTTACTACATTCTTTTTTCCTTTGTCAATATAATTTTAGTTTACTAACTAAATATCCTTACATATGTCCCTTCTTTACTAGCTTCAAGAACTGCAGTCACATCAGCATTATTGAACCAAGCCAGATTTTTATAAGAAGGAATCAGAAGGAAAAGCAAAAAAATTAGCTAAAATTACTGGATCGAATGAATTTATACGCATATATTATGCACGTGTCAGATATGCCTCTTTAATTGATTAATGGATTAATTTGAAATAAGAGCATTATTATTTCAGAAAGGAGTTCTCTCGTTCCTTATTAATAATGCTCTTTTCTTAACATATATTTATTAAAATTCCTTTAATTAACTCTTGACTTTCCTTAGCAGGTTTGACACAGAGCCTTTAACTAACTGTATTTTCTACAATTCGTAAGGTGTTACTTGATAAACATAATAATTCAACCAATTACTATACAAGGTATTGGCATGCACTCTCCAAGTAAGCTCTGGTTTTATACTTGGATCATCGTTTGTATAATAGTTCTCTGGTATTTTGATATCTAAGCCTTTAGCGATATCTCGCTTATACTCTATATCTAGGGTGAAGCGATCGTATTCTGGATGTCCAGTAATAAAAATTTGCTTACCACCCTCTCCTAAGACCATGAAAACGCCGGCTTCTTCTGATACAGATAAAAGTTCTAGTTCAGGGACTTTTTCAATATCTTCTCTTCTAGTTTCAGTATATCTAGAATGAGGAGCATGGAATATGTCGTCAAACCCTCTAACAATAGGTGATTTTCGATTAAGGATACTATGTTTGAAAATTCCAAATTTCTTCTCAGCTAGTAAATGTTTAGGGACACCATAGTGATAATATAGTCCTGCCTGAGCACCCCAACAGAGATGAAGCGTAGATGTTACATTTGTCTTAGACCATTCCATTATAGATTTCAGTTCTTCCCAATAGGTAACTTCTGTGTACTCTTTTAGCTCTAAGGGAGCACCAGTTATAATAAGTCCGTCAAATTTTCTGTCTTTCACTTGATCAAAGGTATTGTAAAATTTATTTAAATGATTTGCTGATGTATTTTTTGATGTATGGCTAGCAATTACTAAAAAAGTAATATCAACTTGTAATGGAGAATTGGATAACGCTCTTAGTAATTGAGTTTCTGTATCTACTTTTAAAGGCATTAAATTTAGAATTGCGATCTGTAAGGGCCTGATATCCTGCATAGTTGCTCTATATTCATCCATAAGAAATATATTTTCTTCTTCCAAAATGGCTTTTGAAGGTAAGTCACTCTGAACTTTTATCGGCATATTCTTCACACTCACTTTTCATGTTTTTTAATTAGTGTAATTCTACCACGCACAAATGCAGAAGACAATCCCCTATACCACGGACATTTTCCATGTTATACGGACAATAAAATAAGCTTATTCCAATGCAAGAAAGTCTTCTTCTGAAAGAATAGGAATATTCAATTCCTTTGCCTTCTTATTCTTTGAGGAAGTGGATTCTTTATCATTATTTATCAAATAATTCGTTTTCGATGTTACAGAGCCGGTGACTTTTCCACCCCTTGATTCTATTAGCTCTTTTAAAGCTTCCCTATTTTCAAAATGATCAAGAGAACCTGTTATAACAAAGGTTATATTTAATAAGTTTTGATTTGTGCTAGCTGCATCTTTTTGAAGTTTTAACTCTTGTAAAAGTTTATCAAACTCTTCCATCTTCTTTTCATCTAAAAAGTAATCTACAAAGGCTTGGCCTATTACGTCACCGATTCCCTCAACTGTAGTTAACTCCTCCAAGGTTGCTCTTCTCATCTTTTCCAAATCATGATCAAAGCTTTTACATATCATCTTAGCATTTGCAAGACCAATATTTGCAATTCCCAAACTATAAATAAGTTTCGGAAGTGTCACTTCCCTTGAAGCTTCTACAGCCATAATAATATTGTTATAGGCTCTTTCTTTAAATCCTTTTAAGGATAGTATTTGTTCTTTATAGTCCTCTAGATGATAGATATCTGCATACTCTTTTATATAGCCTTGCTCAATAAATTTATTTAAGGTTTCATCCGAAAGACCTTCGATATTCATTGCATTTCGACCAACAAAATGTGAAAAACCTTTAATCTTCTTGGCACTACAATCATCGTTGGTACAATATAATGTCTTAACATCATTTATTTGAAAAATCTCAGTACGTCCGCCACAAGCAGGACATTCCTTTGGTATTTCTATGGACCCACTTCTCGTTATATTATCGGAAATTTGTGGAATTATCATATTTGCCTTATATACTTCTATGGTATCCCCTTCACCAAGGGCAAGCGCTTCTAAAATACTAATATTATGAACACTGGCACGACTTACTGTCGTTCCTTCTAATTCAACAGGTTCAAAGATAGCCACAGGATTAATGAGTCCTGTTCTAGAAGGACTCCATTCTATGGAAATTAACTTCGTAGTACCTATTTCATCTGCCCATTTAAAAGCAATGGCATCTCTAGGAAATTTAGCCGTTGCTCCAAGAGAATTACCATAACTGATATCTTCATACAATAAAACTAAGCCATCACTTGGTAAATCATGGCTCGTAACAGCTTCTGCATAATCTTTTATCACAACCGAAATATTGTCTTTTGTAACCTTTTTGTATTCTACTACTTCAAATCCTTGTTCTGCTATCCATTTTAATTGATTTTCTCTAGAGTTTTTAAAATCAATTCCATCTGCTTTCACTAAGGAAAATCCATAAAAATTAACATTTCGTTTTGCTGTGATTTCATTATTAAGTTGACGCACGGAACCACTGCAAAGATTTCTCGGGTTTTTGTATTTAGAATCTATTTCACTAATCTCTGCATTTATCTTGTTAAAATCAGAATACTTTATAACAGCTTCTCCACGCAGAATCAATTCATCTTTATAACTTATTCGAATCGGGAGATTTTTAAATACTTTGGCATTGTTAGTAATAACCTCTCCTATCTCTCCATTTCCTCTTGTAACGGCTTTTGTTAACACACCCTCACGATAGGTTAAAACCACAGTTAGACCGTCTAATTTCCAAGATAAGAGCCCTTCCTTGCCCATTAACCAAGCCTCTAATTCTTCTGGATTTTTGGTCTTATCTAAAGAAAGCATTGGTTTATCATGGGCTTCCTTTGGTAATTCACTCAGTAACTCATAACCCACTTTTACAGTAGGGCTACCTGCAAGTATGGTATTCGTTTCCTCTTCTAGAGCTAAAAGTTCATCATAAAGTTTATCATACTCTAAATTGCTCATTATTTCTCTGTCTTCTTGATAGTATGCCTTGCCCGCTTCATTTAAAAGAATCACTAACTCTTTCATTCTCTGCATCAATGATTCACCTTCCATCTCTATAATTTAATTGTTTCTGACGAAGAATCCTTCAACAACCGATTTAATTGTTCTAATTCAGTTCTTGTTATATGTCTATATTTACCTACTTTTAAATTACCTAGTTGAATGTTCATGATTCTAATTCTTTCTAAACGAACTACATTATAACCACAGTATTCACTCATTCTACGTATCTGACGATTCAGTCCTTGAGTCAAAATAATGCGAAATACAAATTTTCCTTCTTTCCAAGCTTTGCAAGGTCTTGTAACAGTATCTAGAATCGGAACACCTTTTCGCATTTGATTTAAAAATTCTTCTGTAACAGGTTTATCGACCGTAACAATATATTCTTTTTCATGATGATTACCAGCTCTTAAAATCTTATTTACGATTTCACCATTATTAGTCATCAAAATAAGACCCTCAGAATCTTTATCTAATCTTCCAATATGAAAGATTCTCTTGGGGTAATTAATATAGTCTACAATATTATTCTTTTCTCTTGTATCTGTTGTACAAACGATTCCAACTGGTTTATGAAACACTAAAAGAACAAAAGAATGATCCTCTTTTACTTTTTCTTTATCGACTACTACTACTTGTCCCTGTCTTATTTTTTCTCCAAGAACTGCAACTTTTCCATCTACAAGAACTTTTCCTTCTTCAATCAGGGTATCTGCTCTTCTTCTAGAACAGAACCCTGCCTCACTCAAATATTTATTTAATCGAATGAATTCCTCATTTTTACTGCTATTGTCCACTTGATTCTTCTTGATTGCTTTCTTCTTCATTTGTTTCTTCTCCACCCGCATTTTTCTCATCTAATTGCATAAAAAGTGCATTTAATTCTGCATCTGAATTTAGGGCCTCTTGAAACTTTTGATTTACAGTGTCGATTAAAGCTCGCACTTCTGGGTCTTTTGATAATTCATCAATATAAGATGTAATCTCGCCCTCAATCATTCCGTTATAGATATATACTTCCCCTTGCTCATCTGTACAAATATACATCTTACTTAAGGCAGGCGCTGCAATTTGAGTATTTAAAAACTTAATTTCATAATATACCCAAGCAACATATGTATCTGCTAATAATCCTGGTTTTGTATAAACTTCAAGATTACTATATCCTTCGATCCCTTCTACTTCCACTTGTAGTTGTTCCTGTGTCAATCCTTCTATAGGATATACCAATTGGCTTAATTTATCCACATCAGACGTAAGCTTTGCATCAAAATAAGAATTTAGCAAAGTATTAATCTTTGGATAAGCATCTCTTTTTAATTCATTTGATATAGTCTCTGATTCTCCTGTACTTGAATCTGTATTATCTATGGTGGTTGTTTCCACCGTTTCATCTTTTGTGGTCTCTTGGACAGTATTATTACCATCCGTACATTTTACAAGAACTACACTTAAAACTATCAACAAAATAGTTACAATAACTGCCTTGCCATAGGTAAGCATAAATTGCTTAATTTTTTCAATCATTATTCAATTACCTCCTTAATGAAAGGATGCATCTGAAGGGAGTCGAACCCCCGACACGCGGCTCCGGAAACCACTGCTCTATCCACTGAGCTACAGATGCATTCTCCTTATTTTATTACAAAACACGAAAATAATCAATGGGTTTACCATAATAATAAAAATTGGAAAAAGCTCTTGAAAATAATCTTTTAAAATGATACTATAAATTTGTTCTATTCAAAAGGTAGTCTTACCTTTATATTCATGGCGTTTCTGCCAAAAATTCACTTTAAAATTATAATTCATAGGGGGTGATCCAGGAAAAAAGTATGTCTTAGTTACTTGTTTTTTTTGTACTCAATTTTACCATTATATGTTTCACAAGAAAGGATAGCAAACTATGAATTATGAAGAATTTTTAAGCTATGTGCAAGAAGGTATTTTAAGCAAAATGAATGCAGATGTAAAGGTTCAATTACATAAGGTTCGAAAGAATAATGACATCGAGCTGGATGGAATCTCTATTTTGAGGCAAGGTGAGAGTATGTCACCTACTATTTATTTAAATGACTATTATAAGAGCTATTATGAGGGAAAAGATCCAGAAGATATTATTGATGAAGTAATAGAACTCTACAATGCCCATAAAGATGATATACCATTTGATATCGAATCCTTTAAGTGTTACAAGCAAATGAAAGAAAAAATTGCCTTTAAGCTTATAAATTATGAAACAAACATAAAGTTATTAGAGGAGGTTCCTTATCAACGAATCCTGGATTTAGCCATTGTCTTTTATGTGGTGATTAGCAATGATTCCATAGGAGCAGCAACAGTTCTTATTCGTCATGAACATATGGATATGTGGAATATTACAGAAAATCAATTATATGAAGAAGCAAAAAAAAATACTCCTTTGCTTTTTAAAGAACAGTTACAAGATATCGAAGACGTTATAAAAGAGTTTGTCTTAGAAGAATATCCTGAAAAAGAATCTTCAGAAGACTTTAATGAATTTTTGCAGCAATCTTTTTTCCCAGACGATGCAGAATATGAACTCGAAAGAACAAAAATGTATGTGCTAACAAATGAAGAAAGAATCAATGGTGCCTCTGCTATTCTCTATGAGAATCTTCTCTCTTCCTTTGCAGATCAAATCAAGCAAAATCTTTACATTCTCCCAAGTAGTATTCATGAAGTTATTCTCGTTCCCGCCACAAGGGAAGTAAAGCAAAAAGAGTTAGAAGAAATGGTTCAAGAAGTAAATATAAATGAGGTCTCAGAAGGTGAGAGACTTTCTAATCATGTCTATTTTTTTGATCGTGCACAAAAGGTTCTATGCATGTAAAGAATGATTCTTTTTCAAACATTAATAGGCTCTGTCAAAAGACAGAGCCTATTAGCAACTTAACACTTATTTAAATTATGATTATTATGCTCTAGATAGGTATTCACCTGTTCTAGTATCAATTTTAATTTTATCACCTTCTTCTACAAACAAAGGAACATAAACTGTTGCGCCAGTTTCTACTACAGCAGGTTTCGTTGCTCCAGTTGCAGTATCTCCTTTAAAGCCAGGCTCTGTATCAGTAATAATAAGTTCAACAAACATAGGTGGCTCTACCGCAAATACTTTTCCGTTAAAAGCACAAACTTTTACCATCTCGTTTTCTTTAACAAACTTTAATGAATCACCGATATCATCAGCTGTTAAGCCTATTTGTTCATAATTTTCTACATTCATAAAGTTGAAAATATCACCGTCTGAATATAAATATTGCATATCATCTCTGTCAATACGTGCTGGTGGAAACTTTTCATTTGGTCTAAATGTTTTTTCAATTGCACCACCATTAATAATATTTTTTAATTTAGTACGAACAAATGCGGCACCTTTTCCTGGTTTTACATGTTGGAATTCCATTATTTGATATACGTTACCTTCAATTTCAATTGTGAGGCCATTTCTAAAATCACCTGCTTGAATCATCTTTAATAATTCCTCCTTAGAATTTCTTTTACTAGTGTATACTAAATCACTTGATTTATCAACCGTTTTTTATTGATAGAAAGCTTACTTACTTGTAAGTGCATCCATTGCCAAACAATACCCTTTTAGTCCCAGACCCACTATTTGTCCAAGACAAACTGCTGCTGTCACAGAAATATGCCTAAATTCTTCCCTTTTATGCACGTTTGAGATATGTACCTCAATGACTGGCACTTCTATAGATGCAATGGCGTCTCTTACAGCGTAGCTGTAATGAGTCAATGCTCCCGGATTAATAATAATCCCATCCACCTTTTTATGATAGGATTCTTGAATTTTATCAATGATTTCACCTTCATAATTACTTTGAAACACTTCCAATTCATGATTTTCTTTTTCTGCCTTTTCTTCTAAGGTCTTAACCAAAAAGGAGTAGTCTTCTTTTCCATAGATGCCTTTTTCACGAATACCTAGGAAATTAATATTGGGTCCATTAATTACAAGAATTTTCATCTAATCTCACCTCGATTTCTTCCATGATTTCAAAAAAACTTCTGTTATCAGTTACAACAGTAAAGTCAGCTAGTTCTCTATATATAGAATCTCTTTCTTCTAAAAGTCTAGAAACCTTCTCTTCTCGATCTTCACCCATTAATAAAGGACGGCTTGCATCTCGTTCAACCCTCTGTAATATGGTTTCTTTTCTTACTTCTAAATAAATAATAGTACCTAACTGCTTTAGAAGCTCTCTATTTTCTTCTCTCATTGGAAGTCCGCCACCGACAGAAATTATTTTATCTCCTCCCTCATCTAAAAGTTCAGACAAGACTTGCGTCTCGTATTTTCTAAAATATTCTTCTCCATGTATTTTAAAAATATCAAAAATATTTATTCCCACTTTATCTTCAATAAAATTATCTGTATCTATAAAATCCATTTTGTTTCTGGCTGAAAATCGTTTTCCAATACTCGTCTTTCCTGCACCCATAAAACCGATTAAAATAATAGTTTTCATCTATTTCCTAAGCTCCTGTTCCATACGTTTATAAACAAGGTCAACGACTTCTTGGCCCACCTGAGTCTGATTCCATAATTCATATGCTACCACTCCTTGATACAAAAGCATCTTTAAGCCATTATATGCTCTTCCACCGGCTTCTTTTGTATATTTCATAAACTTTGTCTCAGCAGGAGTATAGATAATGTCATAAGCAGTATGAAGCAATTTGTAAAATTCAGGATCTTCCACTACTGCATGTTCTACATTTGGATGCATTCCTACACTTGTGGTTTGAATCCCCAAATAAGAGTCTTTTGGAAGTTTCCTATAATCTTCTAGAGCCAGTGGAATCACATGATCCATTGCAAAGCATTCATTGATTTCTTTTGCAATTACCGCCGCCCTACCATAAGTACGATTAAGAATATATACCTTTGATGCACCTTCTAGTGCCATAAGGTAGGCTATGGCTTTTGCCGCACCACCTGCTCCTAGTAATATGATTTTCTGACCTTTTATTTGAATTCCTTCAGACAAAAATGCCTTCTTTAGACCTGAAATATCTGTATTATATCCTTTAAAACCACCTTCTGTACGAACAAGGGTGTTTACAGCACCTATATCCTTTGCGCTTTTATCGATATCCACTAAATACTTCATGACCTCTTGTTTAAAGGGAATCGAAACATTCAGCCCTAATACATTTAATGAATAAGCACCTTCTACAGCAGTTCCTAGATTTTCTACTTCTGGTTTAAAAGGGACATATACTAGATTGATTCCAGTTTTTTCTGCCAAAGTATTATGTAATACAGGTGATAATGTATGCTCAACTGGATTTGCTAACAAACCACAAACTCTAGTCCTTCCACTAATATCCAAGCTCTCATCCCCTTTGTCTTTTATAAAAATATAACACGATTTTTTCTAAATATCTTTTTAACACGATTTGTATCTCTTCACTAGGATGAATGGGACTCACTAATATGTTCCTAATACCAGCACGCTTGGCTCCAAATACATCTGTAAATAATTGATCTCCTACAAAAATCGTATTCTTTGTATCAGTGCCTAATAATTCCATCGCTTTTCTATAATTTTTACGAGAAGGTTTATGGGCATCTTCTATATAAATCACTCCCAAAGATTCAGCAAATGGCTTTACACGAGCGGTCTGATTATTAGACATTAGGCAAATCTTTATTCCTTTTTCTTTTAGATTATTAAATAAGGCTTTTACCCTATCATCACTTGGTTTACCATGGGGAACCAAGGTATTATCAATATCAAAGATGAATCCTTTGTATCCCTCTTCATATAGCTTATCAAAATCGATGCTATAGGTAGAGTCTAAGTATTCGTCTGGATAAAAATATCCTAGCATAGTTATATCCTTTCTAAACAGTCTCTTTGCCCTTATCTTTATCAAGTATCTTCTTTAGTTCATCCATAAAAGTATTTACATCTTTAAATTCACGATATACGGAGGCAAATCGAACATAAGCAACGGAATCAAAGTTTTTTAGTTTGTCCATAACAATCTCACCGATTCTAGAACTTGATATCTCTTTTTCTTCTAAATTAAAAATCTGTGTCTCTACTTCATCAATCAAACCATTGATTGAATCAATGGATGTTGGCCTTTTATGGCATGAGCGAATAATTCCCGCCTCTATCTTTCTTCTATCATAAGGCTCCCTATTATTGTCTTTCTTTATAATAATAAGGGGGATCATCTCTACGTTTTCATAAGTCGTAAATCGCTTATTACATTCATCGCATTGTCTTCTCCTACGAATGGAACTATTATCTTCTGTAGGTCTTGAATCAATTACTTTTGTATTATCACTGCCACAAAATGGACATTTCATGATATTTCCTCCTTAGCACTGTCTATCTTTCATTTATTATATTGAAAATATACCTTATGGTCAAGTAGCTGTTTCAAAAGCTCCTAAAACTTGCATTTGTGAAGTACTTCTTCTGTAATTACACTCACCAAAATAATATCTTCTCCTATACACTTTACACAACGAAAAGGTATCACATATTCACTATCTCTACCTAGAATTCCCCATATCTTCCCTGGACCTGGAATGATTAAGGCTGTAATACATCCTGTAGAACAATCAAATTCCACATCGCATACACTTCCTAGTATCTTACAATCACATTCATTGATTACATCTTTTTGCTTCAAATCACAAACACGCATTATAGTCTCCTTAAGATCCTCTTAGAAAACTATACTGCGTATTTGTTTAAAATATTACACTAAATAATTCTTTAAGTTTTTCAAAGCATTTTTTTCTAATCTTGAAACTTGTGCCTGTGAAATATGAATTTCATGTGCCACTTCCATTTGTGTTTTCCCATCAAAGAATCTCATCTTTATAATTTGATTTTCTCTTTCGTTGAGTTTTTTCATTGCTTCTGACAAGGATAATTCTTCAACCCAATTATCTTCTTTGTTTTTCTTATCACTAATTTGGTCCATTACATAAAGAGTATCTCCTCCATCCGTATAAATAGGTTCATATAAAGAAACAGGACTTTGAATTGCATCGAGGGCGAACACAATATCTTCTTTATTAACTCCTATTTCAGATGCGACTTCACTTATGGTTGGTTCTCGCAAATTCTTTTTTATCAACATCTCCTTTGCATAGATCGCCTTATAGGCAGTATCTCTAAGGGATCTGCTTACCCTAATACTATTATTATCTCTAAGGTACCTACGTATTTCTCCTATAATCATAGGTACCGCGTAGGTACTAAATTTAACATTCTGAGTAATATCGAAATTATCTATTGCTTTTATTAATCCAATACAACCAATTTGAAATAAATCGTCTACATTTTCATTACTGTTAGAAAATCTTTGAATCACACTAAGAACTAGTCTTAAATTACCTTTAATATATTCCTCTCTTGCTTCCTTATCGCCTAGTAAGATACGATTAAACAACGCCTCCTTCTCATCATTTTTTAGCAACGGCAACTTGGATGTATTCACTCCACATATTTCTACCTTGTAAATAGCCATATCGTTAACCTCCGCTTCATTTTCTAGTCCTATAGATAATGATTAACGAATTAGAGATCAATTATACGGTTTCCAAAGATAAATTTTCTTTAAAATTTGCCTAAAAAAAAAGAGTTTCAGATTGGAAGATACTTCACCAAGTGAAGTACACTTCTCAATACAAACTCTCTTATTATAAAAAAATATTCTTTTATTATTCTTTTACTGCACCTACGTTAACACCCTTAACAAAATATTTCTGTGCAAATGGGTAGATAATCATAAATGGTAATATGGCTACTATAACTGCTGCGTTATTTAATGTACTTTGAGAAACACTCTCAGCGGTATTAGGAGTATCTCCATCCATAATTAAAGTACGAAGTTTCATCTGGAAGTTATATAAAGCTTGTTTGCTAATATATAATTTGAATTTTGTATATTCATTCCAAAATGCAACACCATACATTAGACCAATAGATGCTAATGCTGCTTTTGATAAAGGTAATACGATTTTGAAAAATGTTCCCATTGGAGAACAACCATCAATCGCTGCTGCTTCAAATAAACTCTTTGGAATTCCCTCAAAGAAGTTACGCATAAGTACTAAATTATAAACATTAATACTTAATGGCAAAATAACTGCCCATATTGTATTAATTAAGTTTAAATCTCTCATTACTAAGTAATCAGGAACCATACCACCACTAAAGATCATGGTAAATAAGAGCATATATGCAAATAGTCCTCTACCTGGCATATCCCATTGAATAAGTACGTAAGCGCCTAATGTAGCTAATGTTAATCCTATTACTGTTCCTATCACTGTTGTTAAAGTGGAAATAAGGAATGGTAGGTAAAGTGCTTTTGTAGTTAAAATAACCTTATATCCTACTAATGAAAATGTATCTGGCCATATCTTTAAGCCATAACCAGTTTTTATATCTAAAGAATCCACAAACACTTTCCATAGAGGAACCATAATAACTAGGGCTACTACTAGGAAGATAATATAATTAATGATATCAAAAATCTTAATTTTCTTTTTCTTTTTCTTATATGTTATTGTATTATCCACGTCATATCCTCCTATACAATTCCGCGTCCACGGACTTTTTTACTTGCATAGTTACAAATCAATACTAGGACGCATGCTACTAATGATTTAAACAAACCTACTGCTGTAGTATATCCATAGTTTGGCATTCCTTGACCAAATGTTTGTCTATAGATATAGGTTTGAATAACATCTGATACATCCGTAACAGCTGTATTGTATAACACGAATACGGATTCAAATAAATTCATAATCTTTGCTAAATTTAAGATTAATACAGTAATAATTGTGTTTGCTAAAGCTGGCATTGTAATGTATAAAATTCTTTTGAAACGGTTAGCACCGTCAATTTGAGCCGCTTCATATAAGTCCGGACTGATTCCAGCTAGAGTTGCTAAATAAAGAATTGTTCCCCAACCAGTTTCTTTCCAAATATTAATTATATAATAGACAGGTCTCCACCATGTTTTATTAGCTAGAAAATATATTTCTTGCCCTTTTTCTAATACTCCAAATTGAACTAAAAATGCATTAACAAGTCCTTCTCCATGTGGCGAAAGAATCAAATGAAATATAGATGCTGTAACTACCCAAGACAAGAAGTGAGGCAGATAAATCAAAGTCTGGAGAAACTTCTTTGCTTTCAAATTATAAATTTCATTTAATAATAAAGAGATAATAACTGCTGTAAAAGTATTTATTAATAATTTCACTATACTTAATTCAAGAGTGTTGGTAAATGCTGTCCAAAATGCTGGCTTTTGCCAAAGTGATTGGAAATGCTTCATACCAACGAAAGTTGGCTCACCAACTGATTTGTAATCAAAAAATGCATATCTAACACCTAACATAGGTAAATAATTAAATAAAAGTACAAAAATAAACACTGGAAGAAACATCAGATAAAACCATCTGTGTACGTATATTCTTGACGCTAGAGACCGACTAGTATTCGCAGTCTTCTTCTTCAGCTTGCTCATAGGATAAATCCTTCCTTTCATAATTAGAGTAAAACTTGTGCACATCTGGTATGCAAGAGACTGCCTAGTTCTTTTTCAGGCAGCCTCTTACCTTTTTACAGAATAACATAAATTCTTAAATAATATTATTTAAATGATTCTAAAATTTCAGCTACCATGCTAGCTGATTGTTCTACATAGTAAGCCATTCCTTCATCCACTGATACACCAGCTGTTACTACGTCTGTGATAACTTTGTTCTTAATATCCCAAAGGTCAGCAGCATAGCTACTTGTAGTATCGTTATTTACGATAACTGGAGCCATAACAGCCCATTCATTGAATTTTGCACCAGATTCTGCTGCGATATCAACTTGAGTGTTTGCACCTGGATCTCCGTTAGTAAATGTAGCAATACTCAACATAGAGTCAATGTGGTTTTTCTTCATCATTGTATCTGGTTTTTCAGGACTTGGAAGCATCTCAAATTCACCGTTTGCTGTAGTCCAGTGAGTATCTTCTGCACCATATGTCCAAAGAGTTTGAACTCTGTCACCATCTAACATTTTTTCAATGAAATATTTGAAAATTCCTTCTGGATTTTCAGCTTGTGTAGTAATAGCCCAAACTGGTGCTTGTCTTTCAACATAATTACCAACTTCAGCAATAGGAGCTACAGCAACTAAGTCACCATCATATCCGTTTGCGATTAGGTTATCTGTTAAGTTAGATTGCCATACACCTGCCCAGTAAGTGAATACACCAACTTTATCATCATAGAATTTGTTACGGCAGTCTTTTGTACCATTTGTAATTGTTTCTTTATCTAGGTAACCTGCTGAATAAGCGTCTTGTAATCTTGTAAGAGCACCCTTCATAGCGTCTTCACTAAATCCATCTACCCATTCACCGTTTTCGTTTTGGTAGAAATCTGGATAAGCATCTTGATAAAATTCAGGTAAATAGTTAACATATGGAGCTTCTCCACCTACAAGACCTGCAGCTGTAACACCATAAGTATCCCCATCAACACCATTTTGATCTGGATCGCCTTCTGTGAATGCTTTGATTACTTCATAATACTCATCATAATTTGTAGGAGCGTCTAAACCAACTGCATCTAACCAAGATTGTTTCATGTAAGTAAGACATCCATTACCTCTTGTAGGTGCAAATCCGTATAGAGAACCATCAATATAAAGGCCATCAATGATTGCTTCATTAATTACTCTACCAGAAGCCTTTAAATCAGAACTTTCCCAAGCTTCTGTCATATCCCAAAGTGCACCAGCACTAGCATATGTTGAATAGTAAGCTGCGCCTAAAAGGATAACGTCTGGCCAGTCACCACCAGCAAATGTGGTACCAACTACGTCATAGTAACCACTATGCTCTGGTTGATTAAATACAATGTCAATGTCCCCACCAAGTGCTTCTTCTAATTGTTCTTCAAATGCATCACGTCCGTTTGCTTCTGTTAAAACAGTTCCGTCCATCATTACATTGATTGTAGAAGGTTTAATAACCTCTACCTCTGCTACTGTTGTTGTTTCTCCAGCTGCTGTTGTAGCTTCTGGAGCTTTTGTTGTTTCTACTGGATCTTTGCTGCCGCCACATGCTACTAAGCTAAGTGCAAGTACAGCTACTAAAGATGCAGAAACAATTTTTTTTGTTGCTTTTCTCATAAAAAAGTGCCCTCCTTTTTTCTCTTGCAAAGTTAATTGAATGAAAGGACTTACATCCCTCTTATAACAATATAACTTTACGCCAATCGATTTGTTGTTTTTTATTCAATTGACATAGTTAATATAGCATAATTTGTGTATATTTAACAAGGTTCATTTTTTATTTTAAATGTGCATTATTTATGATAAATAATTTTACCTTGATTCTACAAGGTTTTCAGCCTTTATTTATTTATTCTTTTTGTTAAAACAATAAATTTTGTATCTTTGAAAGTTCCTACATAAATGTTCTCCTTGAAAAATATACCCTATTTTGCTATAATTCCATATACAAAGTATAGAGACTTTTACTAAATTTATTCACCCAACCGGAGGATTTATAATGGAGAATTCCAGCCTTAATTATAGAAACAAGAATTATTTGCTACGTTTTGTAACTTCTTACAGTATTGTATTGATTATCATTCTGTTCATGGGATTATATATGTATCGGATGGGAGTCAAAGAAGCTAGGATAAACTTGTATGAGCAAAGTTTTACAGCACTTGAACAATCTGTCCTAGAAACGGATTCCACTTTTTTGATTATGGATACTTTAGCTTCACAAATAGCACGCAATTCGGAAATTTCAAAATTATCAAGTTATCATAGCAGTGGAGACACTGCTTTTTATCAGACCGCTGCTAGTTCTATGGAATTATTAAAAGGTTTTATACCAAGTGAAACTATCCTTCCTATTATAGACTACTATATTTATTTTCCCAATACGAAATATGTTTTATCTACAAACCTATTTAATGATACAGACCTCTTTTATAGAATGAATGAGTCCTATGACATTAAGCATTATGACTCTTGGCTAAAACTTATGTCTACAAAAGAGTCATTTCGTAAATTTATCCCCTTAAATGAGTTTGCTGGAAGAGAAACAAATTCATTTTTGTATATGCTTCCCCTCTCTACCTATACTCTTTCCTCTCGTATCTTAGGAACGGTATGCTTTGAGATAAGTCAACAAAAACTGGAGAACATTTTTTCTGGCCTTAACTTATACAATACTGGATTTATTTTTGTTGTAGATGAACATATGAATGAAGTTTTTACTATAAAAGGTAAACATTCCATGGAATTTTCAGCAGAAACTATCGCTTCAAATATGAATGATAATGATATAGAAGAAACTAGTTTTTTTGAATCTAATATTAATGGAAACTCTGTGATCATTACTTCTAAAACTTCTAAAACAAATGGTTGGACTTATTATTTAGTTCAACCAGAAGATATGGCGTTCCAACACCTAGTATCCTATCAAAAGGCCTATACTATCATTATATTATTAGCATGCTTGGCTGGATTTGCTGTTATCTTTTTTACGTCTAAAAAAAATGTAAAACCGATTATACAGATTAATACAGAACTTCAAACTTCACTTATTGAAAGTAGTAGTTTAAAAGAAACCTTGGAACTTCAAAGACCAATTGTATACAATTCCTATATCTCTAGAATTATGAATGGTCGCATTGATACACAGGAAGAATTGGATTACTTTGTGGATTTCCTTGATTTATCTATTATCAATCGAAAATTTGCAGTTCTCTATATTATTATGCATAGTAACCAATTTGATTTTTCAGTAACTGCAAATTCAGATGAAAACACAAATCCTAATGACGAAAATACGTATCATGAGTTAATTAGAAGATTACTCTATAGCTACTTTGGAACCAATGTTTTAATCTATGAAGCAAACAGTAGGGAATTTGCACTCTTACTTCACTCAGATAGCAAAGTTTCCATAGACTCTTTTGTGGAACAAGTACAAGAACAATTTAATGCTTTTCACGAGCAATTAGTAAATGTATATTCTATTTGGTCTTATGCTGGACTTGGTAATCGAAACGAAGATTTAATGTATACTTGGAAATCATATCAACAAGCCATAGAAGCTACTTCTTATGTAAGTAATGAGAATAATTTCCAAAGATATGCAAACATTAGAAAAGATAAAACAACTTACTACTACCCTCTTGAGTTTGCACATCAGCTTAGTAACTTTATTTTGGCTGGAAATGAAAAACAGGTAAGAGAGTTTATGAAGCTAATCCACCATGAGAATTTTAAAGAAAGAACTCTTTCCCTTCCTGTTGTTAAGTGGCTTCTATCCGATTTGAGAAATACTTTGTTAAAAATCCGATTCACTATAAACACAGATAAAGATAACGAAGAATTCTTAGCTGTCATTGATTCAAATCTGCTAGGAAGCAAGAGTTTTCGAGTTCTAGAAGAGACTGCATTACAATTATGTGAATCTTTTGAAAGAAAACCTGAAGGAAATAAACTGATTGTTTCTATTCAGGAATATATAAAGGAAAACTATAAGGATTCCTCTCTAAGCTTAAGTAAAATTTCTGATAAATTCCATATTTCAGAAAGTTATTTTTCATATTTATTTAAGGCAGAAACCAAGGAGAATTTTTCCGAATATTTAGAACGCATCCGAATGGAACAAGCACTTTACCTATTAAAATCATCTACGATTGCAATTGGAGACTTGTTTTTAGAAGTGGGTTATAATAACGCCAACTCTTTTAGGCGTGCATTTAAAAAAATACATGGTGTTT